>NZ_VEKZ01000149.1:0-1017 GCF_007681465.1 Siminovitchia fortis | reverse complement strand
CCAAGCGAAAAGTGTTCAAAATTAATGAGCAAAAAGTGTTCAAAACTACTTGACGGTTACAGCGTTCGCGTGTATCTTCATCGATGCCCCAATAAGTGTTTCCTTGTTCATCACGGAGCTTACAAATGGATAAACTTGTCATATAGCTTCTATAATGTAGAACAACTACTTTCATTGCTTCTAGCTCACCCTTATTTGCAGCTAAAATGATTGGATACGGCAACAAGCCACGCTCATTTCTTTCCGTATTAGTATTAATCATCCCATTCATCTGCATGTTCCTCCAAAAAACGTCTTAACGGTTTAAAGAACTCGTTCGCCTATACTGTACAGTACTAACGTGGAATGTTGAACAATTGATCAATTTTTACATCAGAAAGATTAAAAAAGTAGTATAGTAGGATGATAGTACGCTTCTCAACTGGCAAGCTATGCATCGCTTTTGCAAGAAGTGTAGGAGTAATTCTCTTACCAGCTACTTGAAGTCCTTCTATTTCTTCTCCCTTTTAGTGTTTGTCTAAGGTATAGAGCTGTTTTTCTTCTAGCGGTGTTAAATTTGAAAATGTTATCTCCGTTTCTGCCTTTCTTTGTATATGTTGATTGCTTCATTTTTCAGTACTCGCTTACAAAAAGCGTTAAATGCACAACGCACCTGCCGTTCGGTACCATACACTCAACTCTCTTCGAACTGCAAAGATGGGTGATGATTTCCCCTTTCATTACCTTCAACAAGTTTTTTTGTAAAATGCCAAAAATCAGAGAAAAATTTTTAAAAAAAACAATAACACAACTGAATATTAACAGTTGGGTAGAATCA
The DNA here is from genome assembly GCF_007681465.1 of Siminovitchia fortis. Classification (NCBI taxonomy): domain Bacteria; kingdom Bacillati; phylum Bacillota; class Bacilli; order Caryophanales; family Bacillaceae; genus Siminovitchia; species Siminovitchia fortis. The sequence goes on along the minus strand of NZ_VEKZ01000149.1, from coordinate 200 downwards.
TTTTTAATATTTAATATAAAGGACCAAAAGAAGAAATACTTTAAATGTCAAACTCTATTTTATTACAATTCCATAAAAACTGATCGAACAAAATAATGAATAATACAAAAATAAAGTTTTTTAAAGTCATTTCTTATCCCTTAATCCGTGACTAAATTTATCTAAAAACCATCCGAAAGCTAGTGAAATCAAGTATAATA
>NZ_VEKZ01000148.1:0-1023 GCF_007681465.1 Siminovitchia fortis | reverse complement strand
AAAGTTTTACCAAATAGCCCCAGAATTAATGTTCAGTAAATTTACTTTCGTAATTTGGGATAAATGCTAAAAGCTAGCATAATAGGTACGGTTATATTTGATAGTTTAAAGCCTATTTTTGGATCAATAAGTAATAGAATTATAGGAATTATAATTCCACCTACGATAGCATAAGCATAATACTCTCCTGCAAAACCGCTGGAGCCCGTTAAAATAGTAACAGATAATTTTCCAGCTGATCCCATCAATGACGATAAAATTCCTGTCCATCCTATGGTAATAGCTAGAATTAAAAAGACCCCGAATACTGAACCATAATAACCAAACGCCGGTCTATGAGAGACGATTTCGTCGATACCATATTTAACATTTTTTTGCGCTGACCATGCACAAATAGTATATGCAGCTAAATTTCCGAAAATGGTCATGACCACTGCAGGGATGAATCCTAATGACTCTGAATAGGTGCTTCCTAATACAAATGAAGCTAATATAATATTTCCCCCAGCATATAGCCAAAACATCGTTATTGGTCCAGCATGTCTAGCTTTTGATGGAATAGGAAAAATGCTGCTAGAGTAATCCGCTGTATCTTTAATCTCGATCTCCTCCCTTGCCCTATTTATTTTTTTAATAAACCATGTAATACCAGATAGAAGATACCAAAAGTGGCAGTATGCCGATCCCAAACAGTAACCAATGATCAATTTTTCTCATATCGTTTACGACATATTCTTCTTCATGTCCCCATTCATTAACCTCTACAAGTTCTTTTTCAATGGCAGCCATATATGCCTCCCCCCTTACCTAAATAATCTGAATGTTAACCTTAAACAGATTGTATACGAAGTTTTAAGCATTCCTACCTAAATGATAGCCCTTTCTTTTATATGCAAAATTAAAAGTTACATAACAGACTTCCTCCTTTAGCTCTATTTTCATCGTTGTGATTCTTTTAATCGTAAGCGTCAAATAATCCCCACCTGTTTTCAGATGGGGATTTGATTTATGCTTTATTTAGAT
>NZ_VEKZ01000147.1:0-1054 GCF_007681465.1 Siminovitchia fortis | reverse complement strand
TTTATATACTTCTACCATTCTCAGTGTAAACGCCACATCATCCTCCAGCGTCACAAACCACTCATGATAATCTTTCTCAAAACACGCTTCATAATAACGGTTTTGAATGCGTATTTCGAAGGTCATTCCCGTAAATGTTTCATACTCTTGTTGGCCAATCCAAATTTTCCAGTCCTGTTTTTCCGGATCAAAAAACATAATCCCCCGTCGCATCATAAGCCACTCTCCTCAACGGCCATTTGGACGATTTCCTCATCAATCTGTTCTTTCTTCAGCTGCGCCCCATACAAAAGGCAATTGATCGTCAATGTGTTGATGACGCGCGGCCATCCCTGTGAACGCAAGGCAATCGCTTCAAGGGCTGTTTCTGTGAAAATTGGCATCTTGGCTCCGGCAAGCTTTAAATGATGATCAATATAGGCAAACACATCTTCTTTCTTTAGGGGCTGAATTTGGTACCTCATGATGATCCGTTGAGAAAGTGGCTTGTGATGGTTCAGGTTTAGACGTGTCTTTAAATGCGGAAGCCCGGCCAGCACAAGGATAAATGGATTTGATGAATCCATTTGGAAGTTAAAGAGAATCGCCAAGTCCTGTAAAAAAGCGTCCTTGGCCATATGCATCTCATCCAGGATGAACACCGGCGTTACTTTTCGTTCCTGGGCCATCCGTTCAATTCCATGCTGGATCTGCCGGAACAGATCCACCTTCCGGAACCTGGGCTCCTCGCCCAACCCGTAAGCCAAACCCCGGTAAAAATCCATTACACCCCCGGTGGACAGTGGAAAGTAGACCACATGATAAAGCGCCGGGTTGAGTGAATCCTTGAATGATCTTAATGTAAATGTTTTTCCGGCACCAGGATCACCAATGACCATGCCGATCCCTTTGGATTTTCGTAAATACTCAAGGCCGTTCAATGCTTCCTGGTACCCTGCAGAACGGAAAGCTTCCGTAGGGTCCATGTCTTTGGAAAAAGGGGTTCTAGCCAATGAATAGAATGGTTTATACATGACCTGCCTCCTCTTCCTGAGAAGCCTCGGAGACGGCGAAC
>NZ_VEKZ01000145.1:0-1100 GCF_007681465.1 Siminovitchia fortis | reverse complement strand
TAAAAAAAGGGTCAGACCCCCTTTACTGCAGTAAAGGGGGTCTGACCCCATCTCATTGAACATTAATATTCTTATTCATTTGTTTAATGGCGGCCTTTTCCAGCCGGGACACCTGCGCTTGGGAAATCCCGATTTCCTCTGCCACTTCCATTTGTGTTTTGCCTTGGAAAAAGCGCTTTCGAATGATCATTTTTTCCCTGTCATTGAGCCGCTGCAGTCCGTCATGCAGTGCAATCTCCTCGATCCATTGACTGTCACGGCTTCTCTCGTCACTCAACTGATCCATTACGAATATCGGATCGCCGCCGTCATTATAAATCGGCTCAAATAATGATACAGGGTCCTGTATAGCGTCCAGCGCAAAAACAACTTCTTCATGGGGTATTTCCAATTCCCTGGCAATCTCGGCCGCTGTAGGCTCTTTGGAGGTTTTTGCCATGAGGCGTTCTCTTACATGGAGTGCTTTATAAGCGATATCGCGCAATGACCGTGAAACACGGATGGGATTATTATCCCGCAAGTAACGGCGAATTTCTCCTATGATCATCGGGACGGCATAGGTGGAAAACCGGACATTCTGGCTTAAGTCAAAGTTGTCGATCGATTTCATCAAACCGATGCAGCCGACCTGGAATAGGTCATCCACATACTCTCCCCTGTTGTTAAACCGCTGGATGACGCTTAACACCAGACGAAGATTCCCATTGATCAATTTTTCTCTTGCTGTTAAATCACCCTGCTGCATTTGCTTTAGAAGTTCCCGCATTTCCTCGTTTTTCAGGACAGGGAGCTTTGAAGTATCCACACCGCATATTTCTACTTTATTTCGCTTCACTTATTTCCCTCCTAGCAGGAGTTGCTAGAAATAAGTATCTCCGGAGGAGGAAAATATATGCATGGCTAAACTTGTGGAAGCATAAAAAATATAGAAAGGAATTCATTAAAAACAGGTGTGATGATGGATCTATTTCGCTTGTTGAGCATACTATAAAATTCCATACCTTGAATAACTTATTTTTTACTAAATGCTGCGTCTGGCTCCAGCGCCTATCGACTAGCAGACTTCGCGCTTAATGTGCTCCTGCGGCGTAGCTTATTCG
>NZ_VEKZ01000144.1:0-1138 GCF_007681465.1 Siminovitchia fortis | reverse complement strand
TAGCTATTTTAAGAAAAAGATAGATTAAGAGTAACTATGTCCAAAATTCGGGGGTTAATCCGGTGTCGAAGATCAAATTCGTTGTGTTGTTAACTATGCGAATGATCCCAATAGTAGTAAGCAATGGTTTGATTTCACAAATGAAAGAAAGAAGTATCGAGAAAAAGTAGGTTATCCTGAGGGAAGACCTAAAACAGCTTGGTATGAATAAGGGAGGAAAAAATGAAAACAAAACTAGCACATGTCAGAGTCAATGTTAAAAATTTAGATGCAGCTATTGATTGGTATACGACTAAATTAGGGTTTAAAGTAGCTGCTACATGGCCGCCTGAAAAGCCTAACTATGCCCATTTTGATGCAGAATATGGAGCGACATTCGCTTTAATGGAAGATAATAATTATCCGTCACACGGGCGGTTTAATTTTAATATTACAGATGTTGATGCATTATGGGCTGAATTAAAAGACCACGTTTATGTGATTGAAGAACTGTTTTCAACTCCTTATGGGACAAAAAAATTCACCATTAGTGATTTAGATGGAAACGAATTAGGTTTTGTTCAAGAATCTGAAAGCTAATTCTTCTTCAGCTATAGGGATCTTTTCCAGAGTAAGGTGTGTGCTCTTTTCACGTCTAAGCGTACATTGCAAAAACCAGCTAATATCATGTTCCAAGACATTAGCTGGTTTTTGTTACTAATTGAAATAATGAAAATTACGAGACTTTCAACTTAATAGGTATTCGTTGATCCATATTGAGTTCAAAAGTTCCGTATGGATTGACATGATGATAAAATAAAGGTGTTAATCCCCTAAAATCTTCTGGAGTCATTTTCCTCAACCAATATTGGTTGTTGTCATAAAGCACTTCTTGTACCATTAAGGTATTCATATAGACTAAGCAATTTTGCAGCAATTGAAGTGATAAGGCAGAAACCTCTTGATCTTCTATCGAATTGGAACGGATTTCACTGTTTTTCCCATAGAAAATATATGTATTCACCGAGTTCCATTGTTCCACTGTATTTAATCCTTCATGAATCTCTCTGCGAATCTCTTCATAGTGTAAATAATCACCTGAATCCGTGACGTAGTTTGTTAAAAGCTTGAAAAGCAGGCTGATTTTACCCATTTTCAG
>NZ_VEKZ01000143.1:0-1177 GCF_007681465.1 Siminovitchia fortis | reverse complement strand
TACATTAAGCAGTATAATAATTTTTACTCTTATTGTCCAAGTTCATTTAGGGGCTAAATAGATTCCTCGATAATTGTTGCCTTATTCCACTCTATCATTAATGTGGAATTCACAAATTGACCTTAACCTATAAATAAAATCTTCTAACCCCTCTGATGTAAGGCTAAATTTCACCTCATCCCCAAACAAAGTGCTAATGGAGAGTTCTTTATCACCGTCTTCTTCTCCTGGAATAATACTAATAGAATCGATACCCATTCTTAAGTCCATATTTATTTTCATTTAATCACACCCTTCCGTAGTAAATTAGCTTATATATTGACCATAGACCTGTAATGTATTACATGCAATATCCATTTTTGAATATTTTAAAGAAACAGTGAGGATTTGGACGAAATTGTCCAATACCTCCAAAAAAAAGCATTATTGATTGTCTTAGATTGCCTCAGCCCTGAAACTACGGGCCGTGGGGCTGTTTTGAAAAACAGGACATTAGAAGTATTATAAAAGCATGAGCCATTAAGCTAAAGTACACCGGTGTAAACAGGTTCATAATTTTAAAATATAACTTGATAAATAGTGATTAATTTGACGAAATTGATTGCTATCTAAAGGAGCGTATAAGTATTTATACAAAAGTAACCATCAGCAACAGATATGTAGAAGTTACACACCTGTCTCATCTTCCCAATATCAGTAAGACTTGCGATGGAGGGCGTAAAACATATGTGAATCAAAGTACTGAGCAATACGAAAAAAACATCAAAGTAAGCATCAACCGTGCTCGAAAACAAATTCGTAGGCTACTTGAGTGTAACTTTCCAGATCAATACTCTTTTATGACACTCACATTTTCAACATCCAATGAAATTGATACAACAGATATTGATTGCTGTAACGATATGTTCAGGAAGTTTAAAAAAAGACTTGATTATCATCTAGAAAAGATGATATTGCCGAAATTTAAATATATAGGTGTCATAGAGTTCCAAGATGAAAGCCGAGAAGGAGCAATTCATTATCATATTGTTTGTAACCTTACAGCAGTCTCAACAAAGAAACTGGAAGAACTTTGGTCATATGGCTGGGTACACAAAACAAATATCACGTCAGATGTTGTAAACTAGCACATTATTTCAGACACCTAATTTCAAATTAACTCCGGTGAAAAACCTGA
>NZ_VEKZ01000142.1:0-1231 GCF_007681465.1 Siminovitchia fortis | reverse complement strand
ATTATACCAAAGGCTGGAGCCCTTTTTGTATTTAGTTACTAGATTTTACTTTCGTAATTCAGGGTTATTTGAAATAAAGGATGACGAGGGTGAAATATACAAGCTCCAACAGGAACAAAAAAAACAATTGGACTTTGGCGAAAAAATGGAACTTCACATGAAAATAAAACGACTAGAACAGCAAATTACTTCAAAGCTAGAAAAAATTAAGGAGTTGTGCTAATTGCAGAAATTAGAGGGAAAAACATTTAATGTTGTTCAGGATAACATAAGAAAACTAAAAGAATTATTTCCTGAAGTATTCACCGAAAACAAAGTTGATATTGATAAGCTGCGAATCGCCTTAGGTGAACATGTAGAAACGGAAAAAGAGCAATATGAGTTTACCTGGAATGGTAAGACAGAAGCTATTCAACTTGCCCAAAAGCAAACAACAGGGACCCTTCGCCCTTGTAAAGAAGAGAGTGTAAACTGGGATACCACAAAGAATTTATATATTGAAGGAGATAATCTTGAGGTCCTTCGAATTATTCAAAATTCCTATAGGAATAAAGTAAAGATGATATACATTGATCCACCTTATAATACAGGTCAAGATTTTATATATAACGATGACTTTCATGACAATATAAAAAATTACAAGGAAAAAATCAAAGAAAATATGAAGGCCAATCCAGAAACAAAGGGGAGATATCATACTAATTGGCTAAATATGATTTATCCTAGGTTAAAATTAGCTAGAAACTTGTTGAAGGATGAAGGTGTAATATTTATTAGTATCGATGATCATGAACTCGCAAATTTACGTAAAATCTGTGACGAAATATTTGGTGAAGAAAACTTTATAGGTATTTTCACGGTTAATTCTACACCTAACGCTAGAGACTATGGACATATAGGCAAGATGCATGAATATGTACTTTTCTACGCAAAAAATATAAGTAAAACTATTACAAACAAGCTTCCAGAAACTGATAAAAAATTTAAGTATGAAGATGAGTATGGTGGTTTCAATATACATCCTTTATACAATAGTAATGTGGCTTTTAATATTGATAATAGGCCAAACCTTTACTATCCTTTTTATTTAAATCCTTCCGAAAAAAGCGATGATGGTTTTTATAAAATTTACCTTGAAAAGAAAGATGGATATATAGAAATTTACCCACCTGTATTTTGCAAGAGAAAAATACACAATAGTGCAATCAAAAGTGCATAACTTTGCCAGCCT
>NZ_VEKZ01000141.1:0-1277 GCF_007681465.1 Siminovitchia fortis | reverse complement strand
CTTTATCTCGTCGGAGGCACTCCAGTCTGTACGTCGATGGGCAAGGCGCTTGCGCTTTTCTAAGTGGAACGTATGCTATTATTTTGGAGAGCGGACGATAACTTTTGCTCAATGATGCATGATTCCCTTTGTATCTATTTCAATAGAGCATTTCCACTCTTTAAAGGTGAATTCCCGTGTTTTGTTTAGGGCAGCCGGATCTTGGCCGGCTATTTGCTGCGCTTCCTCCATTGTTTTAACACCAAAGATAATAAAACCTCCCGAATGATCGGTGAAAGGCCCTTTTGCCAGGATATTTCCTTTTTCGATTTGCCTGTTAAGATATTCGATGTGCTCTTCAAGTATTTCATTATCTTTAGCTTTATCGACCGTTTTCATCAATGCGACAATGTAATTCATAACTCAATCTCCTTTTTGTTTATAATAGTAACATAAATCAGAAAAATTTGTACTAGAGGTGAGAACTTGACATTGTATTTTGAGGAACATGGCTGCAGCGAAGGGCCACTGATTGTATTTTTGCATGGGGGTGGCGTAAGCGGCTGGATGTGGGACCAACAGTTATCATATTTTCGCGACTATCAGTGCATTGTCCCAGATTTGCCTGAACATGGAAGAAGCAAAGGTGAGGACCATTTCTCTATTCTATCTAGTGCGGAAAAGGTCATTGAATTGATTAGGGATAAAGGAAAAGGTAAGCAAGTTGTGCTGATTGGGTTTTCATTGGGTGCCCAAATCACGATACAAATCCTTTCCATGAGGCCGGAATTGATAGACCACGCTGTAATTAACAGTGCGCTGGCAAAGCCGATGCCGCATGGTTGGAAATTCCTGAAACCTTTTATCAAAATTTCTCATCCTCTGATTAAATGGAGGCCTTTTTCAAAACTCCAAGCGAAAGTGTTATATATACAAGAAGATGATTTTGAGAAATATTATAAGGAAAATTGCGCCATGGAACAGGGGACTCTCATCAGGATATTGGAAGAAAACATGTCGTTTAAAGCCCCTTCCGAATTCAAGCTAGCCTCTTCAAACATATTGGTAACAGTCGGAGAAAATGAAAACAGCCTGATGAAAAAATCTGCAAAAGAAATTGTAAACAGCAATCCAAATTGCCACGGAGTGCTTGTATCAGGAGTTGGACATGGTTTCCCATTGGCCAAGCCGGAACTGTTTAGCAAAATGGTGAAGGATTGGATAGAAGGGAATGCAATTTAATTACCTGTAATTAAATTATGTAAACCAAGAGTTGCTCTGTTTGAATTTATCTAAGC
>NZ_VEKZ01000140.1:0-1373 GCF_007681465.1 Siminovitchia fortis | reverse complement strand
ATCCTGCATCGCTGCCATCACGCGCTCACTCCTTTATTCGTTTGTTGTCTTCCGCGGCTTCTGTTGACCTTCTTTTCCACATGCTGCACAAGCAGCGACGACGGATAGCTCAGCAGCAGGAACAGCAGCCCCACGATGGTGATCGGCTCCAGATACCGCCATGTCTCCGAGCCGATGATTTTGGCGGTCTGCAGCATCTCAACAACGAGGATCGCCGACAAAAGCGGCGTCTCTTTGAACAGCACGATCAGATAGTTCCCGAGCATCGGGATGACCGGCGGGATTGCCTGCGGCAAAATGACCTTCATCCAGGTGTGCGCCCTGGAGAAGTTCAGCGCTGTGGCTGCCTCCCACTGGCTTTTCGGGATCGACTCAATCCCCGAGCGGTAAATCTCCGATACATATGTGCTGTAATGGATGCCCAGCCCCAAGGCTCCTGTCGCGAACGGGCTGAGCGAAAAGCCGATGTACGGAATTTCCGGCAAAGCGTAAAAAAGGAAGAACAATTGCACAAGCGGCGGCGTACTCCGCACAAATTCGATGAAGCCAACTGTCAGCCACTTAAGCGGCTTAAAGCTGGTTCTCCGCAAAAGCGTGAGCACCAGGCCCAGCGTCAAAGCGATCAGATAGGCGGCTACGGTAGCGCCCAGCGTGATCCACATCGCCTTGAAGATCCTCGGAAAAATCTCAATGGCAAAATTCCAGTCCCATGTCATCTGGCCGCCACCCCCTTAGCGGACCGCTTTTCCAGCCAGCGCGCCCCGAAAATAAGCGGAAGCGCCAGGACAAAGTAAAGGAGAAGCAGCAGCGTGAAGATTTCTATCTGGTCCCCTGTATAGTTATCCTTTAAGACCCGGCCCTGGAACGTCAGGTCGGCCAAGGTGACCAACGAGACGAGCGATGTCCCCTTGAGCAGCTCGATCGCATTGTTCCCGAATCCCGGCAGCATCAGGCGGAACGCCTGCGGCAGGATGACGAGCCTCATGCGCTGCCAGCGGGTCATATTGAGCGCAATGCCCGCTTCCGTCTGCCCGCCTGGCACTGACAGGATCGCTCCCCGGACGATTTCCGACGCGTAAGCCCCGTAGTTCAGGCTCAAAGCCAGAACCCCGGCAGCAAACGGGGACAACTCCATCCCAAACGCCGGAAGCGCAAAATAGAAGAAGAACATCTGGACAAGCAGGGACGTCCCCCTGAACAGCTCCACCAAAGCGCCCATTAGAAAGCGGACGATCCAAAAACGCGACACCCGCCCAAGACCGGCGATAAAGGCGAAAATAAAGGCAAAAGCGGCGGACAGCAGGAGAACCTGGATCGTCACACCTGCCCCGCGCAATAATTCCGGCAAAAACATCATGTAAGTCTCAATAGTG
>NZ_VEKZ01000013.1:0-75141 GCF_007681465.1 Siminovitchia fortis | reverse complement strand
AGTATGAAAGTGCTTACAAAATTAAAGGGCGAAAATTTCTGCCCACAAATACTTGACTCAAACCATTCTCGATGAAATGCTGAAAAAGTACAAGATCCGTGATAAACTAAAAATTATTGCGTCAGGCAAGCTGGTTACGCCTGACAAGGCCGCTTATGCGCTCTCCCTTGGCGCCGATCTCGTGAACACAGCAAGGGGAATGATGATTTCAGCCGGTTGCATCATGGCGCAGGTCTGCCACAATAATACATGCCCCGTAGGGGTAGCTACGACAGACCCTCACCGTGAAAAAGCGCTTGTCATTGAAGAAAAAATGTACAGGGTAGCAAATTATATTATTTCCCTTCGCGAAGGTTTGTTCAATCTGGCCGCTTCGGCAGGGATAGCGACTCCCGCAGAGTTTAATGAAGAGCATGTAATGTTCAAAAAAGAATCCGGCGAAATTTTGACCGGGGAGGAATACAAAAAGAATATTTTGGTCTCACCTGCGGCCCATGAAAAGAGGGAACTAAACGCAGAGACCCGGGCCAAATGAAATGAGGAAAAATGATGACCGAGACAAAGGATATGATAGGCAGGCTGAAACCTGCGATAAAGGAATTATGGGAAAAATCCGGCTTTAACGAATTGACGGCTGTACAGCAGAAAGCCATTCCCTTGATATATGAAGGAAAAGACATAATCGCAAAGTCCCCGACAGGCACCGGCAAAACGCTCGCTTACCTTTTGCCGCTCCTTGACCGGGTGGACGAATCAAAGCAGCTGACCCAGGCGCTGATCCTTGCACCTTCAAGAGAGCTGGTTATGCAAATCCACCAGGAAGTCCAAAATTGGTCGGCGGGAACCGGTATAACAAGTGCTGCGCTTGTCGGAGGAGCCAATATCAAACGTCAAGTGGACAGGTTGAAAAAGAAGCCCCATGTCTTGACAGGGACACCCGGCAGGATATTGGAGCTCATTCAGATGAAAAAACTAAAAATGCATGAAGTGAAAACGATTGTTTTGGATGAAGGCGATCAGCTTATGAATAAGGAACATTTGGACACAGTCCGCACAATCGTTAAATCAACATTAAATGACCGCCAGCTTCTCCTTTTTTCCGCGACTAGCCTGGAGGACCCCGATCAGGTAAAGGCCATGATCGGAAGAGAACCGGAAATGCTTACGGCGGAAAAGTCAGTTTCCATTCCTTCCTCAATCAATCACTGTTATTTGTTATGCGAGCCGCGGGAAAAAACGAAGCTGCTCGGTAAAATTGCCAAGATGGACGGCATGAAGGGGCTTGTTTTTATCAGATCTGTCGGCAATATGAATGTGATTGCTGATAAGCTGGAATATGAGGGGGTAAGACTTGAACTCCTTCACAGCGATCTTGGAAAACACGAAAGGGAAAGGGCCTTAAAAAGGCTGCAAACAGGAGAGATCAGTATTTTACTGGCTACCGATATTGCGGCCCGAGGCCTTGATGTCAGCGGTTTGAACCACGTGATCCAATTCGATCTTGCGGAAGATGCTTCCCAATACGTACATCGTGCAGGAAGGACGGGAAGGATGGGAGCAGCCGGCACGGTTGTGACCCTGGCCAATCCGAGAGATGAGAGGGAATTGAAAAAATACTCGCGTGAACTTGGATTCCCCATTGAAAGAAAGCGGCTGTATAAAGGCAAATTTGCCGGCTTCCATCACGTAAATTAAGAAAAGCGCAAGGCGCGCAGCCTTAGGCGCAAAGCATAAGACGAGCGCTGAAGAAGGCAGTAAAAAAGGTGACCGTTCACTGTAAGGAGGGCGGTCACCATCTTAATGGTATATAAAGGACGTCGGCCAGCTCCGGAAAGTCAATGAACGGATTCCGGTTCCCTTGAATGTGATAAATGGCCTGGTTCCGGTGCTTTTCATACAGGTCCGGAGGAAATTGTTCGTTCCACCTTCTTAACAGGTTAAAATTGACCTTGCTTCTGAACCGCTTTTTAATGGATTTAGGGTAGCGGAGCAGAAAATAGAGCATGGCCCTGGAAGCGGTCCCTTTCCCGAATTCAGGTTCAAACAGATCTGAAGCTGCGACACCGCAGTGATTTCTGATTGTTTCGGCAGGAGACTCGGGGTTATAATCCGGAAAATCGAAGTAGGGAAAATTGGAGCGGACGGCGTTGCAGCTTGGTTCGCAGGCAAAAAGATGGTGTAAGTCCCCTTTCATGGGCTCGCCTCCGATGAACCACGACTGCGGCACAATATGTTCCGCATTAAACTTGAGTTCCTCCGGAACCGGCTGGTATAAGGGAGCCTGTCCCCTCTTGGCAAGAAATTCCTGGAATTCGTCATAGCGCCGGCTTACTTCAAAGTCTTTTCTGATCAATTCCGCCGGGTCGTCCTCCTTTCCGGAGTAAATGCTTTTGATTGTACAGTCCGGCTGCAGGTCGACCCATGTGTATAAAAATTGGTCTTTGCTTATAAAATAGGGGAGCCTGTTCTTGTGAGTCCGTTCCAAGAGCGAATGGAGCTGCTGGAATTTCGGCTTCCGGATATTCACTTTACGGTAATATTTCTTAACCGCTTCCCGATCCTTTTTTTCATCGTAATAGACAATCTCTTCTTCTCTCAGTCTGCGAAGGGTTCTTTCCAGCTCTTCAAAGGATGGTTCAAGATGAACGGCCATGATATTCACTCCGTCCGCTGTCTGAAAATGCCAATCTCTTAAAATAGGAATGTTCCGTCCCTAGCTCGCGGTTCATCAATATTTCCATTTCTTCCAAATGTCCGCGATTCACCACAGGATCCAAATCCGACCAGCGAACCGTATATATAAAATAGTAATCTTTGATTTGTCTAAAAATAACGTCTGAATGAAAAAAGGGTTCAAAACGGGCTTTAATATTATAATGCCTCATGTATGACCAGTCGAGCAGTTCCATATTTCACCTTTCCCTTCCTTTCATCTATTATAATCTTTAGGCGGAAAAACTGGAATACAAAGGTTCAATTGTTTTCATTTGGGGGAAAATATATAAAAGAGGATGTTCAAAAAGTCGCCAAATGATAAGCGGCGAATCTCTTCGTTGGCTCGTTTCTGTGCTGCTCATGTATTTAAAAGCATACATTCCGCTGCGCAAAACTAGCCGCCTCGACCTTCTTGCTTCTGATTTGTCAACTTTTTGAACACGCACTAAAAGCGAAGCCGGGGAGGAATGATCATGAGCCAAAATAGTTCAGGTTTCGGATCTATTTTTTCAAATATAAAAAATCATATCGATAAGCTTCCTATTTCAGGAAAATCCAAGCAAAAAATGATGTCCAAGCTCAGCGAACTCAAAGAGCTGACGGTTGAAGCGCGGGAACCGCGGATTGCCTTGGTCGGAAGGAGAGGCGCTGGAAAGTCGTCGCTCATCAATGCATTATTCGGTGAGGAAAAGCAAATGGTAAGCTCTGTAAAGGCAGGAACCGGCCAAGGAAAATGGCTTTGGTATCCTTCGGATGATGATAAAAAAATCAGACTACTGGATTCCCGCGGACTCGGTGAAAGCGAAAGGCCGCTTGAATCGATAGACACTGATACGGCTGTTTCCCAGTTGAAAAAGGAACTGGAAGCCGAACAGCCCGATGTATTCCTGTTTTTAATCAAAGCAAAGGAAACGGATGCGCGGGTGGAAGAGGATTTGCAGGAATTGAACGGATTGCGGGCGTTTATCAAGGAAATCCATCATTATGATGTGCCGGTCATTTGTGTAGTCACGCAGGTGGACGAGCTCGATCCGCCTTACTATAAGCAATTGCCGCTGGATGCGAACCCGGAAAAAGCGAAAAACATCAAAACGGCGATGAAGCTGATGGAAAAGCGGTTTAAAGAAAATGATATTCCTCTTATCACAACGGTTCCAGTCTGTACGTATGTTGATTTTGATGAGTCCGGAAAAGTCGTGTACGATATGCGCTGGAACGTCGATGAACTGGCGGAATATCTCGTGGAAGTTCTGCCGAACGATGCCAAGCTGAAAACAGCGAAGGCGTCCAAGGCGGTTTCCGCTAAAAAAAAAGCGGCCAAAAAAGTCATCGTAACCATGTCCGGAATGGCCGTACTGATCGGGATTGAGCCAGTACCGTTCGCCGATATGCCTCTGCTCACCGGGCTGCAGGCTTTGATGATCATGGCTATTGCCTATATTGCCGGAAGGGAAGTCAACCGGGTGGCTGCCGCCGAATTTATCGGCGCAGTCGGAGCCAATCTCGGAGTGGCGTTCGCCGTAAGGGAAGGTGTCCGCTCGGCGGCCAAGATGATCCCCGCTGCCGGCAACATGATTTCCGGGGCCGTGGCAGGTGCCGTCACCTATGGAATCGGACAGGCAGGCATCGCCTATTATCTTGAAGGAAAAGACTTGAAAAGGGCGAAAGAAGCCTTTGAAAGAGGAAAGAAACAATTTCGGAAAGACCGGAAAAGCGAAGAAGATTAAAAAATAGGGGTCAGGCCCCCGCTGCGTTAATGCGTCACCGCTTTAACGCGCTGGGGGCCTGACCCCTTAAAATTTGTCGAACGATTCACCCATGGCATCCCTTGTTTTAGGGGCCATTTAAGTATTATAATACGTTTAAATAAAGTTGAACGTTGGAGGTTTGTTGAATGTTGCAGATTTATCAAATTGAAAGTCTTGACCAGGTGAAAGCAATTGCCGACCCATTACGAATTCAAATACTTTGGGAGACCTTTGATGAAGCGAAAACAGGGAAGATGATCGGGGATATTTTGAATATGCCTGCGTCGAAAATTCATTATCATTTAAGGGAACTTGAAAAGTGTGGGCTTGTCGTGGTCGAGAGGACAGAAGAAAAGAACGGCATTGTGCAAAAGTTTTACAGGCCGATTGCAAGACGTCTGTATGTCAAAAGCGATTTAATTTCCCCTGAAGTGACCGGTGATTTCCACAGCGCTGTTTTGGAAAGTTATTTATTGCCGCTAAAAAAAGTTTCGGAACATCTTGAGACGATAGACGTCTCCGTCATGAAAGGCAGTACGATGGCAGAAGCGGATTTCAGGAAGCTTATATTGACCGAAGAGCAGACAGAGAAACTAAAAACAAAGCTGGATGAACTGCAGGAGTTGATTGACGAACTTGAACATAATCAGCCCGAAGAAGGACTGGAGTACGTGTTTCAATATGAGGTTTTTCCATACAAGAAAAGATAGGAGGATATCAACATGCAGGCGGTTCTATCGTCGGAAAAAAGTTTGCCGCTTTATAAACGTGTACCGTTCATGCTGCTAATTGTTTCCGGGTTTATTGCCAATGTCAGTTACACGATGTTTATTTTCACTCAGTCGTGGTTCGTATTGAAACAGCTTCAAATGGTCACAGGTCTTGGGCTGATCTTCATTGCCTCCTCGGTTCCCCGGATCATTTTTATGCCTATTGGCGGAGTTATCGCAGACAAATTCAAGAAGACGCACATCATTTTTATTTGCATGTTGACAGAGATGATGCTTGTCCTTTCGATACTGTTTGCTTTAAAATCTGGAGTAGAGTCCGTTCATATATTTATCGCCGCTGCGCTTGTTTTTGGAATAACAGATGCACTTCAAGTCCCGGCCAGGACGTCCCTGCTGCCAAAGCTGGTAGAAAAAGATCAGCTGACCCGGGCAAATTCGGCATACTCGTTCATCGGTTCTTCAGCTTCTATTTCGGGGGCGTTTTTTGCAGGGCTGGGCATCAGCCATTTTGGGTTCTTTCATACTTTTGGCATCATGGCCTGCGCAACATTTTTTGCAGCGATCCTTACCGTGTTGATCAAATACAGCCGCTCATCGGATTTGGAAAATTCAGAAGAGAGATTTCTTCAATCTTTGAAGAATGGGTTTGTTTATGTGAAAAATTCACCCTTTTTGATTGCCATTTTCGGCCTGGCAATCACCATGAACTTTTTTCTGGCCGGTCCGTTGACAATGGGAATCCCAATCCTTGCTGATTATGTCTTTAATGGGGAAGCGATTGTCTTTTCCATGATGGAATCAAGCATCCTAGTCGGCACCATTGTTGGATCCGCTCTATTTGGTATCATAAACGTCAAAAGACACAAGGGGAAAATTTCAATCTTATCAGTAACAGCAGCCGGTATGTTCATGTTTTTCATTGGAGTGGCAGATGTATTGTGGGTTGTATTAGGGCTGATGGGAACTGTCGGACTATTGATGGCTTTTACAAACGTGCCAATCATGACAATGCTGCAGGCGAATACGGAAGAAAAAATGCTGGGCCGGGTTATGAGCTTTTTAATGATTGCGGCCTTGGGTTTGACACCTTTATCCTACGCATGTACTTCATTGCTTTTACAGATCGGTTTAAACATCCAGCTGATTTTGTGCCTGGCGACAATTCCCGTCGTATGTGCAGGCTTATTAACCTATTGTCTTGTCCCGGTATTAAGAAATGCCGATTAACTTATAGATTGGAAGTGTTGCATTGATGGAGCAGCCTGTGATTTTTGAAAAAATTCCGTTCGAACCGGATAAATTTTTCAAGGCGTATGTAAACTTAACCGCAAATAAAGACCAGCATGTTCTTTTGGAAAGCGGACGTTCGGGAAGATACAGCATTGCAGGAATCGACCCGTTTGCGATTATTCATGCAGATGAACAGCAAATTGAAATAAAGCAAGGCGATCAGACTGAAGTGATAGAAGGAAAACCTCTTCAAGCGCTGGAAATGTGGATGGAGCGGTTTTCCTTCCCGCCGATACCAGGGCTGCCCGATTTTCAGGGAGGGGCCATTGGATATATAAGCTACGATTATGCTTGGTGCATTGAAGAGCTGCCGCGTAAAGCCGAGGATGATATCGGGCTTCCCCTTTTTTATTTTCTTGTTTTTGATGAATGGGCAGTGTTTGACCATGAGGAACAATGTTTATGGATCATGGTTTTGAATGGAGAGCCGGCTGAAGACAGATTGCAGGAATTGAAAGCATCCTGGATGAAGGCAGCGGAAATAGGCTTGGAAGAGCCGGCTGATTTTCTAAATGAGAGTGATGTAGTGGAGCCTAAGTTAACTTTTACAGAAAAAGAGTTCACGGAAGCTGTTGAAGAAGTGAAAGATTATATACGGGAAGGCGACGTTTGCCAGGTCAATCTGACGGTCCGGCAATCGGAGGAGCTTTTCACAACACCGATCAATATATATTTAAAGTTGCGAAAAATGAATCCTTCCCCTTATATGGGATATTTTCATACACCGGATTTCCAGATTGTTTCCGGTTCCCCGGAGCTTTTAATAAAAAAAGCCGGACGAAAAGTCGGAACAAGGCCGATTGGCGGAACAAGACCGCGGGGAAACAACGAAGAAGAAGACAGGCAGCTTGAAAAAGAGCTGCTCTCCAATGAAAAGGAAAAAGCGGAGCATATTATGCTTGTTGATTTGGAAAGGAATGATTTTGGCAAGGTGTGTGAATTCGGAAGCGTGCATGTGGATGAATTGATGGTGATTGAAAAATATTCACATGTTATGCACATCGTTTCACATGTGAGTGGAACATTATCCGAAGATAAAAGTGTATACGAACTGATTGAAGCGGTCTTCCCAGGCGGCAGTATTACCGGGGCGCCCAAAATAAGAACGCTGGAAATTGTCGAGGAACTTGAGCCGGTCAAACGGGGAGTGTACACAGGAACAATGGGCTGGATCGGATTCAATGGGGATGCGCACTTGAACATTGTGATCCGGACGATGGTCATCAAGGACGGGCTGTGCCATGTTCAGGCTGGTGCGGGCATCGTCATCGACTCCGACCCGAAAGCGGAATACGAAGAGTCATTGAATAAAGCAACCGCTCTTTGGAAAGCCAAAAAAGAGGCGGAGAAAGAGGGGGCATTCGCATGATTCTTGTCATCGACCATTATGATTCTTTTACATACAATCTTGTTCAGGCACTTGGCAAGGTTGAGAAGGATATTCTAGTAAGAAGGCATGACGAGCTCTCAATTGAAAAGATCAATCAGTTGCATCCGGAATATATTATTATTTCATCCGGGCCGGGAAGGCCTGCTTCAAAAGGGGTTACAAGCGAAGCAATTCAACAGTTTAAGGGTAAAATTCCTATACTTGGCGTAGGGCTTGGCTGCCATGCCATTGCTGAAACTTTTGGAGGAAAATTGATCAAAACAGATAATCTTCTTCCGGGTAAATCGATGGATATTTCTCACGACGGGAAAACCATTTTCAGCGGTATTGAGCAGCCTTTTTCCGCTACCCGTTATCACTCATTGATTGTTAGCAGGGAAAGTCTTCCTGATTGCCTGGTTGTTTCAGCGTGGAGCTCGGAAGAGGAAGTAATGGCCATAAGGCACAGGGATTATCCATTGGAAGGTTTGCAATTCAACCCTGAATCGATTATGACCGAAGCGGGGGAGAGACTGTTGAAAAACTTTATTGAACTTAACCGGATGGCTGTGAATTAATATGTATATCTTTTTAAACGGTCAATTTATTGAAAAAGAAAAAGCGCGCATTTCACCTTTTGACCATGGCTATTTATATGGTGTGGGTGCGTTTGAAACGTTTCGTACATATGGGGGAATCCCTTTTTTGCTCGATGAACATTTGGAGCGGCTGAATGCAGCACTTTCGGAAATGGGAATCAATCGCGCTTTTGAAAGGGAAGAAGTGATGGCTGTAATAGAAAAGCTGTCGGAGCTTAATCAATTACAAGATTCCTATATTCGGATGAATGTCTCGGCCGGACCGGCGGAAGTAGGATTGCAGGCTGGCCTGTATTCGGATCCGACAGTTATTCTTTTTCAAAAGGAACTTTCTCCATTGGAGCCGCTTCGCGAAAAGGAAGCGGTGTTATTGACAATCTGCCGCAATACGCCCGAAACGAAAATTCGTTTAAAATCCCATCACTTTTTTAATAATATAGCTGCCAAGCGGGAGCTGG
Organism: Siminovitchia fortis; assembly: GCF_007681465.1. Lineage (NCBI taxonomy): Bacteria > Bacillati > Bacillota > Bacilli > Caryophanales > Bacillaceae > Siminovitchia > Siminovitchia fortis. The sequence goes on along the minus strand of NZ_VEKZ01000013.1, from coordinate 66,231 downwards.
GTGCTGATCCGGGAAAAGAAGGCATCTTTCTTTCTGCGGATGGCTATTTGGCTGAAGGCGTCACTTCGAATCTGTTTTGGGTGAAAAACGGCAGGATATATTCGCCGGCGGTGGAAACCGGGATACTGAACGGTATTACAAGACAGTTCATTTTCCGGCTTGCCAAAAGGCTGGGCATTCCGGCAGAAGAAGGGCTGTACAAAAAACGGGAACTCATTCATGCAGATGAAATATTTTTTACGAATTCGATCCAGGAAATTGTCCCTGTAAATGTCTTCGAAGGGAAAGCTTTGCCTGGAAAAAAAGGGACTGTTGTTCAAATGCTGAACGGTTTGTATCAAAAATTTATTTCCGAACTACAATAACAAAAGCTCCTGCCGAATTTGGCAGGGGCTAAAAATTAGTCAGTGTTCACTTTTTTCTTTAAAATTCTTGGGAGCAGGAGGCCGGTCCACTCTGCTTGCGTCGTCAAAATTCAGGGCGGAACTGATAAAAAACACCAGGAACAAAGCGACTACCGCCAAAAATATAACAAGCCCGATCAAAATTGATAAATCCATTCCAGTTCCCTCCTATTTGATTGATAGTGTGGAAACAATGAAGATATATATATTATTCCCTCTTTTTTTTCCTACAAACATAAAAATCCTGTCATAAGACAGGAAAGTTTTCGGTTAGTTATCTTTTTTATCCGGCGGCGGCAAGGGGTCGATTGTGCTTGCGTCATCGTAATCCAAAACTGTATGAATATAGTAGATGAGAAATCCGGCAATGGCAGCCAAAACACCTGTCAATCCAAGTGTGACCCATAATTGCATGAGCATTCCTCCTTGTTTAAATGTATGCCCATGCCCGGAATCTATTCCATAGATAAGCCTCCTGCAGCATGCTGCAGGAGGCGGCTTTGTCAGTTGTTTTTTTGTTCAGAAGGCAATTCGTCTACTGTATTTGAGTCGCTTGAATCCAGCACGGATCCAATATAGTAGACTAGAAATAATGCTACCGCACCCAAAAAGACGGACAACCCGATTAAAACTCCCATTTGCACATTGATCCCCTCCACTCTTTAATACAATGCCCGCTTTTCAACATCTATTAATGAAAAGCGAAGAGGTTTCTCCGTTTATTCAACTATGAGTATAGCTCATTTTGCTGTTTCTCTCAAAGTTTATATCAGTCTTTTTAAAAAATAAAAACAGATGGCTTTGTTTTTTTCCGAAGCCATCTGTTTCCATATTTATAAATCCGTTCTTTTTCCTGGCTCGTCTTTTCCGCCCGTGTCATTTCCTGTGCTTGCTGTGTACCCCACGCGGTATGCGAATTTTTTGTCCCGGCGAAGTGCTTTCGGCATTTTATACTGCCCGTCGCCGTTTTGATATTGTCCTCTTTCAGACATGATTGTCCCTCCTCAATCAAAAATCCTTTCTGTAATCTTTGTGTCTTCTCCATCCACATTCTCAATCACGGGGTCGATCTGCCCTTCAGTGTATGCATCGCTAACCTGTTCGTGGGTCGTGGCAATTCCTTTTGATATTGAATCTTTCCTATTGGTGCCATCTAACTTGTACTGTCTGCCTGCAAGCTTCATGCTCTTCTTTTGAAGATCTTTATTCAACGGATTCCCTCCTTTATTAGCTTTACATATTATTTCCTAAATAAGAGCTGCAATTACATGAATTAATTACCATTGATTAACGAATATACGTTCGCATACAATAAAACAAACATTTATTCCGGAGGTGGTTGAATGAAGCAGGTTTTTGAACGTGCAGCCATGTCAAAAGGGAATGTGGAAATCATTTATATGTCCTCCAACCGGCAATTCACGAAACGTATCATTAAAGTTCTCTCCATTTCAAATACAGTAATCCAGGCATATTGTTATCAAAAGCATTCCTTCAGAACATTTAAAATAGAAAATGTATTGTCCGCATCACCAGTGCCTTCTATAAAAAGTGGAAGCTTACGATAAAACCGGGCTGTCTTGAGAAAGGCGCCGGGCCTTTTTTTATTTTAAACCACATTTAACATGATGCCTGCCCTTCCATTTTCAGGACAGGCGCATTAAATAAAGCAGGAGGGATTCTTATGGCATATAAAATTGAAAAAAGAATCATCCCCGGCCTGCCGGATATACCGATCAGATCGAGCAGGTTCATTATTGCTCATGAATCCGGAAACCTTCGTAACACCGGACCGAATTCTCTTGATGCGGAAGTGGAATTTATGACAGCCAACTGGCGCAATGCGTTTACTTCTCATTTTGTCGGAAGCGGCGGAAGGATTGTACAGCTGGCCCCTGTTGGAAAATTCCAATACGGGGCGGGGCCGAAAGCGAACCCGTACGCCTACGCACAAGTTGAACTCGCACGCACGAATGATCCTGACATATTCAAAAAGGATTATGGGGCTTATATTTGGCTGTTACGGAAGCTTGCGGATGATGCAGGACTGCCCAAAACTTTGGATACCGGCACCGGAATTGGGGACAGAGGGATAAAATCCCATAATTGGATACGGGAACACTTGGGAGGAACTACACATACAGATCCATTCGCGTATCTTGCCCAATTTGGGATTACCAGGACACAATTTAAAAAGGATGTGGAACGTGGCAAGGCCTCTGAGCCTGCTGCTAAGCCATCGGGAAAAGTACATTCATCCGGCACCTATTCCGGCAACAGCATCGTCGATTATTTAAAAAGCATCGGGGTTGACTCAAGTCCGGCCCACAGGCGCCAACTGGCGAAGCAATACGGCGTGGAAAATTATGATCTGTCTGCCGCCAAAAATCTTGAACTGCTTCATAAAATGAGAGGAGCAATGCCGGACGGAAAGGAAAAAGGAACAGTACACCTTCCTGCGAACGCTAAAACTTGGCGTTCAACCGGTCAAGCAAAATTCTGATTGGAGCCTTACGCCTTCCCGCTATGGAGGCCTGACGTATGAAATTCTTGACCGTCCTTATCCCAACGTGGTCACAATCAACACAAGCCGGGGGAAAAGAAATATTTATGTCGGGCCCGAAACGGGGGCAGTTATTCGATAACGGAAAATTTTTCACATGAATGAGCAGCAGCAAGGGAGCAGAAAACCCCTTGCTGTTATTATTGAACAAAAGAGAGTCCGGATTATTCGCCGTTAAAGAGAAAATTGCCTATTTGCTATAATAAAAAGAAGGTGGTGGGGCATATGGTGATATATCTTCTTACGGCAGACGAGCTGGAAGCGCGGGGGATGAAATGGTTCGTGGAATCGCACCTGACCGGGATACAGCTGATCCCATTTGATTCATTCAAAAAAATGACGGCGGCTTCCGCGGAAAAACAGCCTGATTTGTTCATTATCGATATGGATAAATGGGAGCAGAAGGATGATTCTTTCGAAAGGTGGCTGCAATCAGTACGATGGATCGGAATTTCATCCGAGCGCATATTTCAAACGGCATACAGGGGATTGCGTTTCCGGGCCGAAGATGTCTTGTTTCGCCCGATCGCTCCGGATGAACTGATGAAATGCATCCAGCAGCTGCGGTTTCAAATCAGGAACAAAAAAAGGGAGGCACCGTTGTATCCGGATACAGCGCGGGACAGGCCAATTGATTACTCTGATTTTTTTCTGGGCGGCCAGAAAATAAAAGAGCCGATTTTAATGGCGGCGCTGCTTGCGGAGGACCCGGACAAACTTTCGGTCGTCCATTCCAAGCTCCAGCAATTTTCCTTTTCAAGGGAAAAGCAGATCTTTGCCTTTTCACAGTTTATCTTGTGCGTAGGAAAGATGACGGAAGATGAACTTTACCGCGAGGAATTCCATGCATTTTTTGAACAATGGAAGAAAGAATGCGACGATCCGCTCGCCATCGTCATGAACATGCATTGGAAGGGTTTATCGTTGAAAGAAATGTATGATCGCACGAAACAGCTGACCGAAATGATTTTTTTCGAAGGCTATGACATCATTTTGGCTAAAATGGAACAAATCAGCTGGGCGCCAATGGATCCGTTTTTAACGCCCCTGGAACAGAGACATTGGATTGAAATGCTTGAAAATCGCGATATCCAGGGGATCCGAGAGTGGATGGAACATCAATTTCTCGGATATACAAGCCCATATCCTCCGCCGGAAATGGTCAGAATCCGGATTACGAGTGTGCTGGCGCAAGTTCGCCGCTATATGAAATCACACCAGCTGCAGCAGCCGGACTGGGAAGGCGCCTATCACGAAGTATTTCGGCAAATCACTCAGGAGCCGGTCGTATACCGGATCGTCCAGGCGCTGCTGATATTTACGACCCGCCTGCTGACGGAAACACATGGAAGCTTGGAAACGGGTACCAGGACGCTCGTTGAAAAAGTGAAAAGCTTGATGGAATCCAACTACTGGAACCCGCAATGGAATTTGGAAGACTGTGCAAAGGCGCTCCGAATCAATAAAAGCACACTGAGCAGGCGGTTTGCGGCAGAGTCGGGAAAAACATTCCGTGATACCTTGCATGAAATCAAAATCGTAGAGGCAAAACGCCTGTTAAAAGAGACGGATTTGCCGTTCGATGAAATTGCCCGTCTTGTCGGCTACCATCATCGGACTTATTTTAATGTAAAGTTTAAACAGTTTGAAAAAAAGACGCCTACAGAATTTCGAATGGGCCCTTAAGTTAAAGGAAAAGGGCCCTTTTTCAAAAATCAATTATAAAGAAATGTTTGTAAGGGATCAGTGATGAAACAGATTATAAAAAAATCATCAGATTATAAAACAGGTTGGTGATGCCGCCATGTACAATAAAGTCAGAAAAGGAGGATGATATTTTTGAAAGCGATTGCAAGTGAACGGGTTGTCCGCTATCACGGGACCGAACTTCAAGCAAAAGGATGGCTGCAGGAGGCAGCTCTCCGAATGCTCATGAATAACTTGGATCCGGAGGTGGCGGAAAATCCCGACGAACTAGTCGTGTACGGAGGAATAGGGAAGGCAGCCCGCAACTGGGACTGTTTTGATGCCATCGTCCGCTCATTAAAAGAATTGGAGAGTGATGAAACGCTTCTGGTTCAATCCGGAAAGCCCGTTGCCGTTTTCCGTTCTCACGAAAATGCGCCAAGGGTTCTGATTGCCAACTCTAACATTGTTCCGGCGTACGCCAATTGGGAGACGTTCCATGAGCTTGATAAAAAGGGGCTAATGATGTACGGACAAATGACGGCAGGCAGCTGGATTTACATCGGTTCCCAGGGAATTGTCCAAGGGACATACGAAACATTTGCCGAACTCGCCAAACAGCATTTTAACGGTTCACTAAAAAATACGATTACTTTAACGGCGGGTCTTGGAGGAATGGGCGGAGCCCAGCCGCTGGCAGTCACGATGAACGGGGGCGTTTGCATCGCGATTGAAGTCGATGAAAAACGGATCGACCGGAGAATTGAAACCCGTTATGCAGACGTGAAAACGGATTCCCTTGATGAGGCGATCAGGCTGGCAAAAGAAGCGAAAAACGAGGGGAAAGCTCTCTCGATCGGATTGTTGGGCAATGCAGCAGAACTATTGCCGGAAATGATTCGCCGAAACTTCATTCCGGATGTGTTGACGGACCAGACGTCTGCCCACGATCCGTTAAACGGATACATTCCTGCCGGCATGTCGCTAGAAGAGGCGGCAGAGCTTCGGAAAACAAACCCGGCAGAATATGTGAAACGTTCCAAAGGATCCATGGCGGACCATGTAAGAGCCATGCTTGAGATGATGAATAAAGGCGCCGTTACTTTTGATTACGGGAACAACATCCGCCAGGTTGCAAAAGATGAAGGCGTCGAAAATGCATTTGATTTTCCGGGCTTTGTCCCCGCTTACATCCGTCCTCAATTTTGTGAAGGAAAGGGGCCTTTCCGCTGGGCGGCTTTATCCGGAGATCCCGAAGACATTTATAAAACGGATGAAGTCATTTTACGTGAATTCAGCGAAAACAAACATTTATGCAACTGGATTCGGATGGCCCGGGAAAAAATCCAATTCCAGGGGCTTCCTTCGCGCATTTGCTGGCTTGGATACGGCGAGCGTGCCCGCTTCGGAAAAATCATCAACGACATGGTTGCAAACGGCGAGCTGAAAGCTCCGATTGTCATTGGCCGCGACCATTTGGACTCGGGCTCGGTCGCTTCTCCTAACAGGGAAACGGAAGCAATGAAGGACGGCTCGGACGTTGTGGCAGACTGGCCGATTTTAAATGCCCTCATCAATGCAGTTGGAGGTGCCACATGGGTATCCGTCCACCACGGTGGAGGAGTCGGCATGGGGTACTCGCTTCATGCCGGTATGGTCATTGTCGCTGACGGAACTAAAGAAGCGGAAGCCCGGCTTGAACGGGTATTGACGACAGATCCCGGCATGGGCATCGCAAGGCATGTGGATGCAGGGTATGAATTGGCGGAAAAAACAGCGCGCGAAAAAGGCGTAAAAATTCCAATGCTGAAGGAGAAGGAGTAAATTCCGCAGTGGGCTGCCTTTTATATGGTTGCCAGGGTGACAGAACACGAAACTTTTTTCAATAAGGAACGGGGTGTAACACACCCCTTTTGTATGGAGGCTGATAGAGTGGAAAAACCGGTTTGGATCAAACATGCTTCACAGCTTGCAACGCTATCACAAGATGGCAAAGGTCCGCGGGTCAAAGAAAAGATGTCTGAGCTTGGAATCATTGAAGATGGAAGTATGTGGCTGGAAGAAGGCGTGATCAAGGCGGTTGGAACAACGGCCGAACTTGAAAAGAAGTATGGTGTGCGAAAGAAGGAGGCAGATATTGTTAATGCCTCCGGCTGCCTTGTCACACCTGGGCTTGTGGATCCACATACACATGTGGTGTATGGAGGAAGCCGCGAGCGGGAATTCGAAATGAGGCTGGAAGGCGCGACCTATATGGAGATTATGAATGCAGGCGGTGGCATCCATGCCACTGCCCGCATGACCCGGGAAGCGACGGAAGAAGAGCTCATTGAACAAACAACTTGGCGGCTCGATTCATTTCTCGCTCACGGCATTACGACGGTGGAAGGAAAAAGCGGATACGGCATGGATCTGGAAACTGAACTGAAGCAGCTTCGCGTGATGGAAAAGCTGCAGCAGACCCATCCAATCGACATCGTGCCGACTTTTATGGGGGCCCACGCTGTCCCGCAGGAGTATAAGGGACGCGAAGATGAATTTGTTGATCGATTAATTAATGAGATGCTTCCTGTCGTAGCGGAGGAAAAACTCGCCGAGTTTAATGATGTTTTTTGTGAAAAAGGCGTTTTTACGCCTGATCAGTCCGAGCGGATTTTGGAAGAAGGGAAAAAATATGGGCTCATTCCGAAAATCCATGCCGATGAGATTGAATCGTACGGCGGGGCAGAACTGGCAGCCAAAGTGGGCGCCATTTCGGCTGAACATTTGCTGAAAGCATCAGATGAAGGAATCCGGGCCATGGCAGAGTCCGGCGTCATCGCCTGCCTGCTGCCCGCTACGGCGCTTTACTTGCGGGAACAGGCAGCAGCCGGACGAAAAATGGTTGACGCGGGCGTCCCGGTAGCCATCTCCACCGACTGTAATCCTGGGTCGTCCCCGACGACTTCCATGCCGCTTGTCATGAACCTGGCGTGCATCCTGATGCGCATGACGCCCGCAGAGGCATTGACTGCGGCAACATACAATGCTGCCTGTGCCATCAACCGGCAGGATAAAGCGGGCTCTTTGGAAGAAGGAAAACAGGCCGATGTTGTCATGTGGGATATCGAAAACTACCAAAAGCTCCAATATTTTTTCGGGGTCAACCACGTCAAATCCGTTTGGAAAAAAGGAATCCGGGTGGTGTAACAGATGGGAGAAAACTGGCTGAGAAAACCCGAGTGGTTCTGGAATCCGCCTGAGGGTGAACGAGATTTTGTTCACCAATGGGTCCGCCCGCTGGAGCAGGGGGAGGGAGAACCGGACCTGATTCTTTTTGGAGCGCCTATGTCACGCTCCTCTATCAGCGTTTCGGGCGCTTCTTTATACCCGCAGGAATTTCGGAAAATGTGGAAAAGCTACGCAACATACAATTTGGATGAAGATTTAGATTTAACGCCATTCCATGTGGCGGATGCGGGCGATGTGGCCATGCACACAACCAATATTTCGGAGTCGCATAAACGGATTCAGGAGTCTTGCGCATATCTTTCAAGACAATATCCGGAAACGGCCCTTTGCATGATTGGCGGGGACCATTCAACGACTGCCTGTGCTGTCCGCGGAATCAAGGAAACCTTCCCGGAAGAGACGATCGGCATTGTGCAGCTCGACACCCATTTGGATGTCCGCGATCCGGCTGAACTCGGCCCCGCAAACGGGACGCCGATCCGCCAACTCATCGATGGCGGCGTTGTCAAAGGAGACAACGTCTATAACATCGGGCTTCACGGCTATTTCAACGCCCGTCCTCTGATCAGCTATGCCAAAGAGAAGAGGATTCGCATGGTCACATTAAAACAGGCAAGGGAAAAAGGCGTCCCTGCTGCTGTCAACGAAGCGATCGATCGCCTGTCTGAGAAAGCAGGCATCATTTACGTGACGGTGGATATGGATGTCTTGGATATCACCCAGGCACCGGGCGTTCCCGCTTCAACGCCGGGCGGCATGACGACGACGGAACTATTTGGCGCGTTAATGGAAATCGGCAAGCGGGAGGAAGTGCGATATATAGATTTTGTCTGTCTCGATCCGACAAAGGACTCGGCAGTTTCCGAAACGGTAAAAGCCGGTGTATATGCCTGGATGCAGTTTGTGACGGGGAGGATGATGGGATCAGGAAAGGGATGATAATCGGTGCGTTCGTGCCGCTGGTTATGCCGGCGGCACGGCAACCCGAAAGGGAAATGAAGATTAAAAGGAGGAATGAAAGTTGGATGCGATGAGGAAAGAGAAAGAAACGGCAGTAATAAAGGCGGATTCAAACAGTCAAATGTGGAAGTTTTTTGTCTACAGTTTTATTGGTGCCTTCATGTTTTTCGTTCCGGTTACAATTGGCGAGAGTAATTCCATTATGCTGGATCACATCGTTTCTTTTATTCAGGCAAACGTTGCTGCTTTAACACCATATTATGCATTGATCGTTATTGTTGCGGGGGCATTGTATCCATTCATTTCGGGAAACTGGAAAAAGTCTTCTGTCGATATAATTTTTTCAATCTTCAAAGCAGTCGGGCTTTTGGTTGGACTCATGCTTGTATTTCATTTCGGTCCGGCTTGGCTGTTCAAACCTGACATGGGGCCGTTCCTGTTTGAAAAACTGGTCGTTCCTGTTGGACTGCTCGTTCCTATTGGAGCCGTATTTCTTGCTTTGCTCGTTGGATACGGATTGCTTGAATACGTCGGAGTGCTGATGCGCCCAATCATGCGCCCTGTCTGGAAAACGCCGGGAAGATCGGCTATTGATGCTGTCGCTTCTTTTGTAGGAAGCTATTCTCTCGGACTGCTTATTACCAATCGTATTTATAAAGAAGGAAAATATACTGCCAAAGAAGCAGCTATCATTGCTACAGGGTTTTCAACGGTTTCTGCGACGTTTATGGTCATTGTGGCGAAAACGCTTGACTTGATGAACATATGGCTTACGTTTTTCTGGGTCACCTTCATCGTGACATTTGCCGTTACAGCCATCACATCCAGAATTTGGCCGCTGTCAAAAATCAAAGATGAGTATTATGAGGGTGCAACACCGCAGCCGGAAGCGGAAATTCGCGGCAACCGCTTTGCAGCAGCCTGGAAAGAAGCAAAAGCTACAGTCAATTCATCGCCAAAATTGATTGAAAATATTTGGATTAACCTGAAGGATGGAGTCCTAATGGCCATGGCGATTTTGCCTTCCATTCTCTCCATTGGGCTGTTGGGACTGGTACTGGCTGAATATACGCCTGTATTTGATTGGATTGGTTATATTTTTTACCCGTTTACGCTGCTTGTTCAATTGCCCGATCCCATGCTTGCTGCTAAAGCGGCATCCTTGGGCATTGCGGAAATGTTCCTTCCTGCATTGCTTGTCACAGAAGCCGCTCTTATCGTGAAATTCGTCATCGCTGTTGTATCTATTTCCGGCATCATTTTCTTTTCTGCCGTCGTTCCATGTATTGTATCAACTGAAATACCGCTTAGCATACCGCAGCTGATCATTATTTGGGTTCAGCGGGTTATCCTAACAATAGTCATTGTTACTCCAATCGCATATTTCATATTGTAGACGGGGAGAGAGATCTTCCCTTTTTTGTTTTACCAAAATTTAATAACCCTGCTGGTATGCTTTCATTTATTTTGTTTACATGGTATGATAGAATGAATGCTTTTCCGAATGAACTTGAAATATCAAAGATGAAAAAAATATTTGGCGTTCTTGATTAAATAATTAAGAACTTAATCACACTGGATCGACTGCGGAGTCGTAAGGATGTATGAGAGGTAGGGCATACGTCGTTTAGGTTTAAAAAAGAATATTATCGCGGCAATTTATCTTGAGATATACAGTTATAACAAGTTATTGAATATATTCGTGAAGTATTGGAAGCCACCATTTTTATGGCGGCTTTTTTCTTATGGCATTAAATGGGGAAATAGAGGAAGCAGGGAGGTTTGACGGGGCAATTTCTTGACTCATAAACCCCAATCGTATGAGTTTAGTCATGAGAGGTTCAAAGTTATGAATCCGGGACAATTTCAAAAACAGTACCCTGGTTAAAATCAGTCACTTTCATAGATCCATAAACCCCTAAATATAGTCTTGTATGATCCAGATTCGTTCCCAGACTAACAAAATGAGCGGATCGGGGCCCAAAATTATAATTGGTTTTAATAACGCTAAAATCATTGAGCTTACAATCTGTTCTTACCCTTGTATAAGCTAAAACCCCCTGAGATTCTTCATCCCGGGCCAGATCGGTAAACACAACGCTTCCCGTTAAATCGGGAATTTCATTTCCCATATAGGCTTGCACGCCTGTAAGTGCAGTTCCTCCAAACTTATCGGGTCGGGGATCTTTATGATAATAACTGGTTAATGGCTGAAGACGGTTTACTGAAGTTTTTACTGCTTCATCGTAATAAGCAATTGTTTTCTCATCCAAAGCCGGATTTTTAGTGCAGTCCCTAATAATCGAAGTAGGAAATGCACCTTCCCACCCCCGCCAGCCAAAGTTAATAAATCCTTCCAGGTCAGGTTCGGTATTTCTTAAAGAAGCATGAACAAGCTGAGTAACCGGTATTGGTTTATAATGAACAAATGAAAAAATTGACTCTGCCAAATCCTGTCCGACATTTCCTGCATATTTAATATATTGATTATAAAACCTTTGAAAAGATATGCCTGGTATATTTCAAACCCCTTTGGCAATTACGGTAAGCGTTTCCTGAATAGGTGCGGGAAGTTCATTAAAGCGGGTGACTACGGGTGGATTATAGATAAATGTATTCTTAACTACATCAATTTCAATTATTTTACCGGCAATTTCCATATCATCCTGGCTTAAATTAAATGGGTCATGGCCTGATCCGCCATCTCCGATTGTTAAAACGAGTTTTCCTGTTTCAGGTGAAAAGTTTAAGCTATTGACACCATTATGGTTAAAAAATGGTCTTCTTAAGTTAAGCAATGTCCTTCGTCTTTGGGGATGGCCATTCGATTGTAACATCCATTCTTCAACTGTATCGATATGATCATATTGAGTTTCTCTATTGATCCACTTTAGATTTAAAGTTTTCGGATCACAGGGGTCAGGCTTAAAACGTTCAGAAAGAGCACCCGGACCTTGGGTTCCAGCTACTGGATAATGAAGATAAAACAGGCCGTTATAATAAAACTCCGGATGAAACGCCAGCCCGAGCAATCCCCGTTCATCATATCCACCGCCGGAAACACCTTGTTCAGAAGTTCCCAGCTTTATGATACGCGGGCGAATATCTAAAAAAGTCCTTAAACTTCCGTTACCTATGTAAAAGATCTCTCCAACCTGGGTTGCAATAAATAATCTTTCAACTGAGTCTCCCGGAAGTATAGTTGTTTTCAAAACGGTGGGTAAATTTATCCTGCTCACAATGGGCTGTAAACCAACTTTAATTTTTTTCAACTAACTATACACTCCTTCTGATCGTTTTCTTTAATAAGAGTATGATCAGAACTGTTCTATTAGTACCAAATCAGGGCAGGGGGGGAAACTGACTCGGGGCCGGATAACCGTTTTTTTCATCCGTTTTTTGTTTTTCATATTCCGGTAATCTTCACAGAAATTTTTTGACAACAATTTGAAAAACCTTCCACAACAAAAAATCCTCATTTCTATCAGACACTCTGTCCAATCGCATTCGACAATCCGCAATATATTATTAACGAGTCGGCCGACTTAAATTAAATGAACAGGAGAGATATAAATGCATTTTGAATTTGAAGATGAATTTGTCGGTGAAGAAAGGGAAAGAGAAAGACGGAGAAGGCGGTTCGTTTGCTTCTGCCGTGAAGAAAGAGGCGAGCGTGAAGAGCGGGAAAAAGAGCGCAGACGTGAATTTGAGTGTAGATGCAGAGAAGAAAGACGCAGACACGAGCATGAAGATTGCGATTGGTAATAAAAATAGCCCGGTGTTGACCGGGCTATTTGTCTCTGTATGTACGGCCCCGGCAGGAATCGAACCTGCGACGCACGGTTTAGGAAACTCGCTTTTAGTCGCAAATGTCCGTAAAGCCTGTCGTTAGCCTAACGCTGCCTCAATCGGTTTATAAAGCCTTACACGTTCTCTTATTACGGTTACTGCAATAATAGCCGATTTTAAACGGACAAGCAAGTCTTACTCGATTATTTCCTGTACGTCCAGTTTATCGAGCAAGGCTACGCCACTATGCTGTTTTATTTCCCGGATCCTTCCGATTAGTTCCCGAAAATATCAGCCGAGCGGGCTTGGCGTGAGTAGGCAGGCAGCGAGCGCGCGCATCCGAAAGCTAGTCGACTATCGATGGCAGGGGCGCGCTCTAATTGAGGCGGAGAAGGTTAGAACGGAAAAAGGTACGTGGGACAACACGCGATACACCGTTATGCCGATCAGTCAGCTACGGATATTCGAAGCAGAGCCGGAGAATATATCATCCATGCAATCGCCCATTGCGCAATCAGGAGCCGACACGGGCGGGGATAGCAGTAACTAGAACTATTATTTAACGAGAACTATTACTTAACAAGATAAAACATACCGCCCAAACAAGTTTGGTCGGACGAATCTTTATAAGAACGCACCTTATCGAAATTAAATACCTCCGATAATACGGTATAGGTATCTATTCGAAGGAAGTTCTTTACCAAAAGAAAAATTAAAATAAAAAGAAAAGGTAAGCGGCGCAATTATCCGTCCCAGCCGTCGCTTAATATAGGAGGTAATCGAAGAGTTGTATGAAGCGCAACAGAGGTTGGCTGGAAGTAGATATGACGGAGTGTTCGAGCGGTGGTATACGCATTTAGGGTGGAAAAGGCAGACGGTATATAATTTGATTGACCGTTTTACCGAAGTGCAAAAATTGCACGACGGCGATACCTGTCACAACGTATATAGGCGTGTGTATTAGTTCTTCTATGTCGTAACAATTTGTTACAAGTTCATACCGCGTCACAACGTACATAGGCGTGTATATCGCGACCTCCGAAACCTTGCCCCAAATCTGGGGTAATGTCGGTTCGAGTTCCTTGATTCTCCTTCGCCTCCTGCGCTAATTCTTCATAAAACAACCGAACGACTAGCGCCCGCTGTCGTTCCGAGTTTGCCCGCGGATACTAGACGTTGGAGTTGCGGGATGAGGTCGTGGAGTTTCATAAGGCGCTCTGTATTACGTGTTGGCTCTCCGATAAAATCCGCAATATCCTCTGTATTTTTAATTCCGCCATTTTGGCGGTTTTTCTTCCTCCCTTGCTTAACGCCCCAATATTCCTTCAAGAAATTCGCGATTCTCGATTTCTTAATCGGATCTGTTTCAGCTTGACCTCTTCGTTCGACATTTTCAGCGATAAGCAAGTACTCCGCTTCATCCTCGTCAACATCGGTGGCAAGGTCGAAAGCTGATCGAAACTACACGCAAGCGTTCGGACGGTGGTACGTGGGAAAATACGCGCTATACGGTACTGCCGATAAGCCAGTTAAGCATATTTGAAGCGGAGCCGGAGCGACTATGTGACGAGTAACCATGTGCGGATGTAGCTCACATGGACAGGCGTCACACTAACAAGAATCATCTTTTAACGAGAACTATCTTTAACAAGATAAAACATACCGCCCAAACAAGTTTGGTCGGAACGTATCTATAATAAACACATTTCGAAGGAACTAATACTCCGATAATATGATATAAGGTATCTATTCGAAGGAAGAACTTCCAAAAAGAAAATTAAAAATAAAAGAAAGGTAGGCGGCGCGGCCTGACGCTTATATAGGGGGGTAAACGAAATTGACAAACGAAATCACAAAGTTTCAATACGATCAACTAGACGGAGACACCGCAGACTTCCTCCGCCAGAAAGAATCAAACATGCGGCAGATTGTCGGTAAGGCTTATACGGAATTAGGCAAGGAGTTGAAAGAAGCTCGCGACAAGCTTGCGGGCAGTAATCAATATGACGGAGTTTTCGAGAAATGGTATACGTCTGTTCTTGGAATGAATCGAAAAATGGTTAACCGACTTATACAACGATACGAATTGGTCGTGACAAATTGTCACAAGCAGGGATTACTCGAAAATATGCCGGTATCCCTAACATACGAAATCGCCAAGCCTTCCGCAGAATCCACGCCAGCTAAAGCGCAAGCCAAAGCGGAAGTACTCGCGGGTGATATCGAATCATTAAAGTCTTTCGCGTTCCCTGCGCTCGGCTTCCGCCTGTTTTAAAGCCTTCTTTAATTCGCGTAATTCCCGAACGGTCATATCTTCGGGCTTCTTCGTTGTTCCGCTGGGCAGTTCGTGTTCGACTTCGCGCGCTTCGGGCGGTAGCGTTGCTATTTCGTAGAGTGCTCGGAGTCCTAAACGTGGGTACGTACCCACATCTTCTAATTCGTCGTACACTCGGATAAACTTATTCGCCGTACTCCTATCAATACCGACTGTACCTTCACACCAACTCGCCCATTCACCGTGCGCCAGGTCGTTCTCCTTAACGTGCTTCAGTCGCCTACCAATCTCGAATATCGCCTCGCCTGCTACTCGCTGGTATGCGTTAATTTCTGCGGTGATTACGTTTAGGTCTTGCGACAGTTTGTCCGTCGATAGATCGTGATTACCACCGCCTTTTATTTCGTTTGCCATTTCGATAACCTCCTATATTAAGCGATAATGTTGCATACGTATGTCAAGGCGTTTTACTTGACGCTTTAATGAAGGAATTATTCCGAAGGTATACCGAAAGCATGCAACGTGATGCAACGTAAAATCGTCGTCAGGCAGTCCGTTAGTCAGGCGAGGCGTTCAAGGCGCTAGGACTCCGAAAACTCACGGGGTCAGCATTATATCGGAAATTAACAATCGCAAGCGGACTAAAACGGCTTAATTTTCGACACATAATGAAGGAACTATTTCGAGTGCCTTTAGTAGGCTTGCGATTTAGGCTTCCGATTAGTTCCGGTTTTATGCTGTTTTTCATCGGACTATATCGGTTATAACCGACACTTTCACCAGCCGCAAGGCGGTTACGCGCGGCATAGTCAACGCTTTAGACTCCGTTAAACACTATAAATAATGTTATTGTCCCCCAAAACGTACACATCGTCTAAAAGTGTTAACTTATAGACTTTCGCAAAACACGCCGGAAACTATTCGAAAATACCACTTGTATCCGTTTAGAAGTTAGTCTATAATTAAATGTATAGAAGTTAGTTATATTATAGACGGAGGTTGTCGGATATGAAAATCGGTTATGCGCGTGTATCGACGGTAGGGCAGGACTTAGCAACGCAAGAAGCGATATTAAAATCGGAAGGCTGCGAACGTTTATATGTCGAGAAAGTCACTGGAACTTCAACAGCACCGCGCAAGGCGCTCGCTGATATGCTCGATAATATACGGACAGGCGATACGGTATATGTAACGAAGATAGACCGGCTGGCCCGCTCGATCACCGACCTTAATAAGATTGTTTCGGAGCTGAACGAGAAGGGCGCAAGCGTCGTCTTTGTTAAGGAGGCGCTACGCTTCGAAGCAGGCGACAACATAAGCAGCATTAACGCGCTACTGTTTAACATACTCGGCAGCTTTGCGCAGTTTGAGCGTGACCTTATCGTCGAGAGGACAACCGAAGGAAGGGAACGGGCGAAGGCGCAAGGCAAGCATATGGGACGACCGGCAAGCAGCAACGAGCGAGAGATACGGAAGGCTATCGAATTAATGAATGACCGCACAAACAACGGTCTAAGCGTTGCAGACATATGTAAGTTAACAGGCGTCAAGCGGGCGACATTGTACGCGAAGATGAAAGAAGTAGGGGCAGCCGAAAAATAACCGGTTGCCTCTTTTAATGACCGGCGGGGGAGGGTATCGCCGGATGGCCGCTCCAAGGCCCGGCACTTTTCTGCCAGATTTTTAAAACCCGATAGGTTAGCGATACCCGGCGGGGCCTCCTTTTTCGTAAAGCGCGCACCTTCTGGCGTTTTGATACGGGATATTTCCGAACGCTTTGGCTTTATCAGCGTTTAGACGCTTTATCTTCGATTCTACGGTCAAATATCGGGGGTATGCCCGCCTTTTTAGAAGTCGTAATGTTTCGCTAGTGTAATAGGTATCGTAAGGCATTGAACGTCTAAAAAGACGGTTATAAGCCTAGTTTAGTCCTTCGTCAATCCTTCGTCGATATACGCCTGCTGTTCGGCTCGATTGCCCGGATTCCAAAGCTCGCTTTCGTGTTCGAAAATGATTAACTCGTCCAATTTTTCGATACCTAATACTTCCGCAATACGTTCGACATGTTCGCGGTTGATAGTCGTTCGCAAGTTATTCGCAAGCTCACTAATTGCAGCCGGCCGAATATTGGTCATTTCCGCAAGCTCTTTCTGCGATATGTTCCGCTCTTTTAATACTTCTTTTAATCGTACATGAATTCGTAGCGGATCGCGTTCTTTTTCCCTACCTTCATTATATAGCGCAGCCAACGCCTCTTGTCCTTTTTCCATACCGATCATCTCCTTTTATTGGATTATACATTAATTACGAAAAATCGTAAATTAACGCTTGACATTACGATATAGCGGAATTATACTAGAGTCAAGAAATGAATTACGATATTACGTAATATATGAAGGAGGGGTCGTCAAAATGGAATTAATGTCGGTATTGTTTGCGACATTCGGAACATTCTTTATCGGTTACTTTATCGGAAGTATAAAGGAGGGCGAGGCGGAATGAAGCAAGCTAGACGTATAGCATGGTACACGCGCAAGGTCGCCGCATGGGGCGCCGTACATCCGACAAAGCGAGACGATAGGCACGGGCGAAGGGGCAAGCGGTTGATCGAGTATAAGGCAGCGTTAAATAAACGGTTGAAAGGGAGCGGTTCAAAGTGAACGAATTGAGACTAATATCTTATCGCAGGACTGTCGTAGGATGGTACAACTTCGATACGGAGGCAGGCGCTACGTATAATATCGAGCCGGAAATATTTCGGGAAATAACAGGCGTGAGTAAAGAGGCAGTACTCGGCTGTGCAGAAGTCACCGAGAAGGAACTACGCACATTAACAGCGGCGGCCAAGCTCGTAAAATTGCCGGATGGCTTCGAATGGGTTCCGGCGATATAAGATACAGCCCGATGATGTGCCGTTACTATTGGCGGAGTAACGGGATTTGGCCACGGAGGGCAAACGTAATATGCGCGGCCTATCGACTGGCACTCGGTAGGGATTTGGCCCGCGTGATACATAGGGCGATCGGAAATGGCAGCCGGTCGTCCTGTTACAATTCATTCTTAAAGCCTGTATTATTCGCTGGAATTTTATGGATACAAGGAATTGGGACATAAAAATTAAAATATTTGTAGGTCTTTAGACTTGTTTTTAGCGATAATTATTATAAATATTCACATAATAGACATAAACTGTGGGACTTTTGTCATTTTTTATCCTAAAAATTGGAAAATAAAATTACTATTAGTGAGAGGACTATTCTTTTTTGGGGATAGTCTGCCTGCCGGCCTGTTTTCGATTGATTCGAGCCTGCATAGCGTTTTAAGGGCGTTTAAACGCCCGTACAGACGTTTTAGCATCGAAATAGGGGTAATATAGCCGACAGCCCTTAAAACGGCTAGAAAGGCGCTTTAAATAAGCCGTAGCCATTTAACTATAACAGCGGAGGTGTGTTTCATGTTTTTTATTGATACAGTTTAGCGTGTAATATCTCAATTTTATCATATCGGATCAGATGCCGGAAGTCAAGCGGAAAATAAATCGTCAAAAAGGAGGTTCCGAAAATGGATTTAAAAATAATAACGGACATATTCACGGCTATGGACATGATCGAGGCGGGATTCAAAAAGGATTATCTAGGCAGAACCGAAAGCGATCTGCGCCCAGGTAAATATCTCTACGTATTCAATAACAGTAAGGAATTATCGGAGGAACTGGCGTTATACCCGTCCTCTACGTACTTGGATTAGTATATATAAGTTATTAGGTTCAAAAACCAACAAATAGGAGGAAAAAAAGTGAAGTGTATTTTAAGTTATCGGGTAGCTAAGCACTTACTGTCGAAAGGTTTTAAGATTGTGGACATCGACACATCGCACAAAATACCGGGGAATATCGTATTTATATTTGAGCGCTCGGAGGAATTAAACCGCGAACTTGCGGAAATAAAAAGGAAGGGTGAATAAATAATGGAACCACTGGAAAAGAACAGCCAAGCGATCGAAAAACTAAACGAACTATATATCACAACGCGCCGAAAATACCTTGTTCAAACGGAAAGCGCGTATTTTACAAATGACAGGAGTAAGTCTCCGAATGTATGGACGCTAAATGACGCTATGCTTGCTCGCCACTTAAAAGGCACTAACACATACGGAGTATTCAACGCAAATGCTGTCAACAAGTTCATGACATTCGATGTCGACTTTGCGGATGACACACAAGCCGCCAAACGCGCAACCAAAGAGATTATCGCGACGTTGATTACGCAGTATAACATTACTCTCGAGGATATACACGTAAGCATTAGCGGAAATAAAGGTTACCATATTGACCTATTCTTTGACGAGATGCTACCAGTCGAAACAGTCGAAAGGTTTTACCATAACGTCATAAAGGATGCGGGCTATTCATCCGATAAAGTGGAATTTCGGCCGACATGGACGCAAGGTGTTAAATTACCGCTGGGCATACACCAACGGACGGGGCGCCGATGTTGGTTCGTTAATGCGCGCACGCTAGAGCCGATAAAATCATTCGATTATCTAAACGAGGTACAACCGTTGCCGGCCGCACTTATCAAGGATGGGGCTATCGAGCTAACGGACGAGCAGGAAGCGGAATTTCGCGAGATTGAGGCACGCACGGATACGACAGTTACCGCAGTCGATACTTCGGATGCTTTGAGGAAATCAGCCGAGATACTAAAGGCTGGCCGATTGATCGCCTCGAATACTCGACACAGTACAACGGTCAAGCTTGCGATATTCTTTTATTCGCAGGGATTTGAGCGGGAGGAAGCGGTCGAGGCGATCATGGAAATACTTCTTAATACACCGCGCGAATATTTTAGCAAGGGCAGCACGCCGGAATATTGGCGGAAAGAAGCCGAACGAATAGTAAACCTGGCTTTCGATCGAAATTACACGCTAGGTAATGCGGACAAGCCTATCACGATATATCGGTCGGAGATCGTCGAAGTATTAAAGGTAGGAACGTTCCGTCAAAAGCAACTTGCCTATGCGATGCTAGTCACGTCCAAAAGGTACGGGAAAGTATTCTATTTGACGATGAAAAGCGGAATGGCAATGCTCGGTACGAAGTCAAAGCCGACGGTCAATACAGCGATAAAAAAGTTAGTTGAGGTCGGATTTATCGAATATGTACGGAAAGGAGAAATAGATAATGCGCGAAGCAAAGAGTCGGGCCACGTTGTCTATAAACCTAATAAATATAGATTGCTAGTTAGTGAGCCGGTAGAAGGTGAGCCGAGTATAGAAGTTACGGCAGAGCAGACATTAGTTGATGTTGCCCGCCTGCTACTCGATGAAAAGGACATCAAGCAGCACGTAAAACGCTATGAGTTTGATACACGCTTTAGAGTCTCATAAGGCATGTCCGTTATTCTCATATTACTATATATAAGTTATTAGGTTCAAAAACCAACACATGCCCAATTATATATTACAGCCAAAACAGCCAAAAATCAAGGGGGAAATATTATGACAACGACCAAAACATCAAAAAATAACAAACTATATGATATTCGGATGAAATTCCAACGCGCAGGTGTAACGGATTTCGAGGGACTAAACGAAGCGCTTGCAGATTACGAGCCGACGGCATATGAGCAGGAGATAATCGGTGATATTTACGATCATATTGCGGAGAACATCGAGCGTGAGCAAATCGCCAGCCGTACGCGCGAAGAATGGGCAGAACTCGAGCGCCAATATGTAGCGAAATCTATCTTTCCGTTATCGGAGTTAGTAGGTTGGTTGCTTGATCGGTACGAAGGAGGGGAAATCACGCGCGCTGAACTTAAAGAAATTCGCTGGACATTCAAACCGTGCAAACATCGTTTTTGTTTGAACTACTTCAAACCGCGCCGCAAGAATCAGGTTTATTGCTCGGAGGATTGCCGGAAACTAGAGGATGCAGCTTTAAAGGACTTCGAACGTACCGGAACGTATTTGCCGCCGACGGCTTATAGTAGCCCGAGAAAAGTAGAGAAGGAAAAGGGTTATCGGGAGCATGAACGTATTTTCGATCCGCATATTTTAACAGAAGTTTTAACTGAAATTGAGGACGCAGGAGGCAAGCGAAATAGGGCGAATGAAGAACGTGCAAAAAGGGCAGAAGATATTGAAAAAGAAACGAACGAATATTCGGAAAAGCTGCTTCAAAGCGTCGGAGAAACCCCGTTAAATGTAGGAAACGGGACAAGTTCCCGTTAATTTTTTAGCGGTGAGAATGAATAAAAGGAGGGTTTATATAATGAACGCTAACAAGGTGAAAGCAATCAGACATTATCTCGGCCTGTCTATGGCGGAGTTTGCCAAGCGGCTCGGTGTTTCGGTCGGCACCGTGTGTATTATCGAACAAGGTGGTCGGGACGTGTCCGATTACGTAAGGGCAAAGTTAGCGCGCCTCGAAATGGAGCTTGACGAGGATTTTTATTTGTTTATGGAAAAATTTACTCAGAAGCCCCCATACTAATTAAATTTTAACACTTTCGGAGCATTTGTCAAGAGGAAAATTAAAATACCCGATGATGCCCCGTACGCGGCCGGAGGGTAAGCGGAAATTTTAACGGAAGGAGCGAGAGAATGAGGGAAACACGGCTGGACGCCCTTATATCGTATCTCCGAGCATTGGCGGAGCTAAAAAAGGCGGGCCATCATGTAACGCTAGAGATTAACGATATTTTACGTAAAATCGACGATCAACTAAAAAATTAAAAAAGCGAAGGAGAGATTGAAAGATTGAAAGACAATACTAAACGCACATGCCGTTTATGCAATGTGGAGAAACCGCTGGAATTATTTGAGGTTGACAGCCGCGTAAAAGGCGGACGTACTCACCGTTGTCGAGAGTGTAAGTACACACTAGATGATCGAGCAAGTCGGACATTTCGGGGGTTAAAAAGAAGGGCGCAAGAGGACGGAATCCCTTTAGAGGTAACACGCAAAGAGTTACAGGCGCTTTATATGGCTTTCGACGGAGAGTGTATCTACTGCGGAACAAAAGAGGACGAAAACGGGCGCGCTCATCATATCGACCATGTAATACCGGTTAGCGATGGAGGCAGACATCACATTTCGAATCTCGTCTTATCATGCCCTTCTGATAACTCGAGCAAAGGAAACAAGCCGTTAATTGCGTTCTTCTTCGAGAAGAGAGGCGACCAATTTACCGACGAACGGTTCGTGAAACTTGTCCATTATCTCGCGCTTGTAAACGGTCAGCCAGTCGAAGAAATCACTCGAGATTTTACCCAACGATACGCTGAATATGTAATGGAAGAGTTTAGTAGATGGTGCGATAAGGCAGCGGAAAGGTTGGCGGTAAGTTGAGTTATTATTCCAAACCGGAGCAAGAGACGCTTTACCTATACGATGTTGCCGCGGGACATTGGCGGGTTTACTCAACATACCCGCCTCATATTCGGCAGTTAATCGAACGGGCTGCAATTCATCGGACGGAAGTTGACGACGAAGGACGAATTATTGCGGTCGAAGGTATAGCGGACAGAAACCAAGTACGCCTATTCAAGCCTTTAATTTCGAAGGAGTGAGCGAATGTTTTGTGTTTATGAGGAAAAGTCAATCTCGCATCAAACCGAAAGTCATATTCGCCAATTTAGGGAAAGTCGGAATGGCCATCTCGCTCCAATGTTCCGGGACAATCGGGCAATTATCGAAATAGACGCCAACGAGCGCTACATTGTCCGCAATGATTCCGGCGAGGTTTATTTTATCGGGCAGGGCTACGACGAAGCGATAAAGCGGATCGGACATGCGGAGCCAGCAGCCAGTATCGAAGTCATGAAGGACGGCAAGCATTACACCGGCGCCCAATATAAGCAAGATACCGCGCCAACCGTGTTCCTCGTTGCTTATTCGGTCAATAGTTCTAATGGCGTTTTATTCGTCGGGATGGACGCCAAGAAAGGCAATCAGCATCTCGGTAGCTGGCAATTTATCGGGAATGAGAACGAGGTATCCGCGGAGATTCGCGAGATTGTCGAGGAAATGGGCGAGCGTGATAATACGGCTATTCGCTATGCCTGGCGCGATATTGAAGAACTGGCCGACTTAAAAGGCGCTAATCTAAACGTAGGCAAACTGGACTTTACTGCGGTGCGAGCGCGAGCTAGAAATTTGAAAGCGAGGATAATTAATGAAACAACTAAGTCAGCCGAAAAGGAAACCACGAAGCAGGCGAAGAAAAGTAAGGTAAAGCTAAAAGACGGCAAGTTTGACGTGATGTCACTTTATCGAATTAATTAAAAGAAAAGAGGCTAAAAAATATGGCATATCAAGAACTCGTACAAAAAGCGGAGCAAAGAAAAGCACAGGAAAAAGAACAATGGGAGGTAAAGCGGGCGCAACTAGAGCGTGAAAAACTCGATACAATGGCGATAATTAGACGATATGATAATACACCACGCCCATTTCGCGACGTAACAGACAGCGAGTACAAGGCGGCTAGTTCTCGTTTAACGCAGATATCGACGGAAATCAGCGAGGGCGATTACGAAGCAAACAAGCCCGTTAATCCGCTGGACTATATGACGAAGGCGGAATTACAGGCGGCGCTAAAAGAATTGACAGACGATGTACACCAAACCGAGGCGCAGGCGGAATATAAAAGGGAAACGGGCTATAACTTCACGATTCCACGCAAAGACAACCGCAAACTTGCGGACATCATGGCTATTCAGACGAGATTACAAGCGATGGAGGACGATAATTAATGTTAAAATCACTTCGGGAATTTTACGATTGGCAGCAGACGAAAAAGAAATCTTACGAAGAAATGACGAAGCAAGAGACGGAACTAAAAGACAAATTAGCGGAGTTGGATAACGACAGACTAGGCGCGCTTGCCGACGGCGACGAAAAGAAACTCGAGAGAGTGGACAAGGAAATCGCGAGTACCAAACGTAAGCTAGAAATCACGGAGTACCAACGGAAAGCTAAAATCGAGCATGATCCGCAGGAGTGTTTGCCGTTCGCGGAAAAGATACGAAAGGAAGCCGAGCAGACATTCGAGAAGAAACAGAAAGAGGACGAAGAACTTCGAAAGAAAATCGAAGAAACAAAGCGAACATATTTAAAGCTAGTGGCGGATCACCACTCTTTAGTTTCCGAATGTTCTAAATTGCAGAACGAAGTCAACGAAGCGATAAGTCCGCTCGAACTTTCGTTAAAGCGTGAATCAGAGCGACTGCGCGGGCAAGCGCAAGAACTCGACCGTAAGCTATTCGATATGGCCCGGCCCACGGGCGTTCATAATGACGAAGCTATTACCGGTGAAATGTCGAGATTACAGAAAGAAAAAGCGGAAGCAATACGGAAAGCTAACGAAATTGAAGCGCAGACAAAGCCGGTAAAACATTCGGTGCGCCCGCTCCGAGAACACGTATTATCGGGCATAGGAAGTCCTTATTTTATACATGAGGACGAGCAACTAAGCGCAGCAAAAGGCGAGTTAGGTAAATTCGAAATGGCTACGCCGACGAGCGGACAAAGTGAGTTTGGTAAGGATATGGCTAAACGGAAATAATAAAACGCTGGTGCGCTGGGTATATCCCCTTTTGCCTATCACCGATAAATTACCTTCGCATTAAGGGCTGGCTTCGGCTGGTCCGTCTTTTTTACATACTAAACACATTTAATAAACCGCATAAGGGCGTGCTTAATCCGCCAATTACTGAAGTAACGCTACTTAGGTCGGTACTTGAGTAACTACCACGGCATATGCAGTCCGCCTAGCTCGTCCATTTCTTCGAAGTATAGCTTATCTAGCATCCGATCAAGTACGCCATTAAAATAGCCCGGCAAATTGCGGATATTCTTCGTCTTTGACGCCATGACAGCGACATGTAACGCACTATAGCCGACCTGTTCTACGTCTACCTTATCGAATGCATTACCGCGCAATAAAGGCGTGCTGTGAGCCTTGTAAACGCCATACAAGCGACTTATTAGGCGTTGATTGCCTTCGCCAATGGTTTGGCTTATGAACGCTTTAAAACGGACGTAGAACGGCTTAGGCTCGTCCGAATACGTATCTGTAAGATTATTATTTAGTTTTAAATAAGTAATAGGTTCGTTCTCATTTTCGGACGGCTCAACGCTTGTTTCCGTAGGCGTTACGTCGCTAGACCGAGTGGACAACTCCGACTGGACAACATAAGGCAATATGCGGTAAATGTTCGCACCATAGCCGCCGGAAACTACGCGCATGACCGTTACTTTTTCGATGATATTAAACTCGATCAGCTTCGCAATTGCACGCCGAATAGTACGGCCAGTCTTGCCTATGGCTGCCGCGATTGTAGCCGTTTTTAAGTGAGCCACGCCCGGATACTTGACGCTGTAACGCGCAAGCATCATAAGGACATCGCGAGCCGTATCGTTCAATTCGTATGTATGGCGGCTTAAATGCTCGGCTATCGCGTCGTTTAACTGCTGCTTATTTTCGAATGTTTGATAATCGGATAAATAGCGCATACTTAGCGGACTCCTTCCGGAAGCCCCTCGCAGACTAGAAACATATGTTCGGTAAACAGCGCGCATTTAAATAAACGTTGCATATCTGTCTTTTTTTAGATATACTAACGATAACTTAATGATATTGCGAACCCGTTGGTGCGGGTGTGCGCGCTGCCTTCCGTAGTCTAGTCTGCGGAGGGCTTTTTTATTTTATCGATGTTTGTTTCTTAATCGGACAATCGGACTATAAAGCGAATGTTGACTTTGTATATCTACGCCCGTCATTTGTACATACTTTCGCGTCGTCTGTATATCGGCATGACCGACAATACGCTGTAACGTAAATATGTCACCGCCGTTCATAATATAATCGCGGCAAAACTGATGCCGTAAGGCGTGCGGGCTTACTCGCTTTTCTATGCCGGCCAAGTCTTTATAAATTCGCAGACGCGACCGGAAAGAATTCGAATTATACCTCTCTCCGAAATTAGATAGAAATACATACTCGCTATCAAAATGAACCTTATTTTCAGTGATTAATTCGAGCAGTAATTTTAAAACGGTATTCGATAGCGGAATGATCCGCGGCTTTCGGTTCTTATTCTTCGATGCCGGAAGCATAATCGAACGTGTTTTAAAATCAATCTCGGAAACCTCTAAGGAAAATACCTCGTTTACTCTCATACCGGTATCCAAAATCAAACTCATAGCGACCTTATCTCGAAATTGCGCGTATTCCCGAACGTCGGGTGCGTCTAATAGTTTTAATATCTCTTTATCGGTCAATGGCTCGAACGTATCCTCGTCGACGCGCATCAACTTAACGTTTGCTGCCGGATCTTTGTCGATCAATTCCTCCGTGAATAGCGCTCGAAAGAATACTTTTAAGAAACGTATTCGAATATTAACCGTATAAGGTGATAGGCCGTAACCGCCCGTTTTATCGTTGAAGCGTTCTTCACTTAGATAAACGGAATACTCCCGAATCATCCCGGTTGTTATGTCGTCTATATAAGTTACATCGGGGTAAGCCTCGGCCAGCCATTCAGTAAAGTATTCGAACAATACCGGATAATCTTCCATTGTACGAGGTCGTAGTCCTTCCGTTTTCTTTAACGTGACGAAGTAATCGAAAGCCTGCTCGATTGTCATACCATATTCGGCCGGCTTCTTCGGATCAGTCCTGCGGCTAACAATACGTTTGCCTTTACGTCCTTTTTCAGACAACAAAAAACGCCCCTTCCGTTTAATCTCGTAATAAGAGATAACGAAAGAGGCGTCTTTGTTCGCCTTCTAATCGACGTGTAAACCGTGTGCCTCCGTCTAGCCTTACGGATGCCTCACCGGCTTATAAACCTTGATATGACGCTATTTAACGGCCCCGGCAGGAATCGAACCTGCGACGCACGGTTTAGGAAACCGACGCTCTATCCTCTGAGCTACGGAGCCATATGTTTATTGGAAAAAGCACATGTATTATTATAATATAAATTCTCCCCCTTTAAAAGTATAAATTTTGGCTTGGCTAATTTATGAAATTTTCTCTCACTAAAACAAGCCGTCTTGACTTTCTTGCGACGCACAGGATGTGCTAGTGTCGACGGTGCCACAGGATGTGGCGCTCTTAGTTGACCTTCTAATTTGGCAGCTTTTTGGACAGGCATTTATATTCTCCCCTTTTTAAAAATCCTCTTTTGGAATATTTTTGTAATTTTCGTATAATAGGGTTAATAGGGGGGATTTACTTGAACTCATTTTTTACACTAAGAACACCGCCGTCAATTACATATGGTCCAGATTCTTTTACAAAAATCGGGGAACAAGCTGCCCAAAAGGGAAAAAACGCTTTGATCATCTCTGACAAAGTAATGGAGCACCTTGGGAATGTGAAAAAATGCAAGGTTTTTTTGGGAAATTGTGAGGTGGACAGCACTGTTTACCTTGGGGTGGAGACAGAGCCGACTGATCATTACGTGGCGGAGGCCTTGAAAATATTCAAGGCAAACGGCTGTGATCTCATTATTTCTTTGGGCGGGGGAAGCTGCATTGACACCGCTAAGGCTGTTTCCGTCCTTGCGGCGAATGACGGAAATATTGCCGAGTTTGTGGGAGGAAAAAGATTGGCCAAGCTACCTCCAATTCCGCATATCGCCATTCCGACTACAGCCGGAACAGGTTCCGAGGCAACCGACGTTACCGTTATAACAAACACGTCCAACCAAGTCAAAATGATGATCAAACAGCCCGCATTCATGCCGACCGCGGCAATCGTGGATCCAGGGTTGAGTAAATCTTCACCGAAACATGTAACAGCTGCAACGGGAGTAGACGCATTAAGTCATGCGATTGAGGCTTATTTGTCAAAAAAGTCCCACCCGATGACAGACATGCTCGCACTTTCCGCCATGGAACTGATTGTAAACAATATTCGGGGTGCTTATAAAGACGGCAGCAATATGGATGTGAGAGAAAAAATGGCCCTGGGATCTTTACAAGCCGGTATGGCTTTTTCCAATGCTTCTGTTTGTCTTGTTCATGGGATGTCAAGGCCAATCGGAGCGTTGTTCCATGTTCCTCATGGATTTTCCAACGCTATGCTTTTGCCGGCAGTGCTGGAATTCAGCAGGGACTCATGTATAGAAAAGCTGGCAGACTTGGGACGGATTTTTAGACCTGACGGAGAATTGTCGGATGAAGAAGCTGCGGACATTGCGGTAGAATCTGTAAAAGGGCTTTGCAGTGACTTAAACATCCCCAATCTCAAAGGTTGGGGGATTGATGAAAAAGAATTCTATCTGGCAGTGGAAAAAATGGCAAAGGATGCGATGGAAAGCGGAAGCCCTGCCAATAATCCCAGAGTACCGACATTGCAGGAACTGCAAGAACTTTATATGACCTGCTATGATTATCAATTTTCCGGAAGGGGAGCGGCAGCAAAATAAAAGAAACGGCCCCGGACAGCCCGGCTGTCCGGGGTCATTCCAACTCTCGTAAGAGCTCCCAACTCTCGTTTAAACCTGAATGCTCCGCTTAAGGAGCTGCGATCAATTCCTACTTAGCCGGTTGCGTTTCATAGCCATTGACAACGAGGTCAAGTTTTCCGGTCCGCGGATCGATGACCAGGCCGTGAACAGGCACTTCATCTGCCATGAGCGGGTGGTTACGGATCATGTTGACGCTGTGCTCGACACTTTCTTCGACGCTGTCAAAGCCGGTCAGCCACTCATCAAGATCAATCCCGGAATTTTGGATGATATCCAAGGTTTCCTTGGTGATTCCGCGTTCCTGCATTTTTTCAAGGACCTGTCCGCTTTCAATTGCACTCATCCCGCAATCATGATGTCCGATGACGTACACTTCGTCGGCTTTCAGTTCATATACCGCGATGAGCAGGCTGCGCATGATACTTCCAAACGGATGTGTCAGGATCGCCCCCGCATTTTTGACAACCTTGACATCACCGTTTTTCATGTTCATTGCTTTATGCAGAAGCTCGACCAGACGGGTATCCATGCAAGTGAGAATAACAAGCTTCTTGTCGGGAAATTTCGTTGTCGCATAAGCTTCATACATTTTTTCATCGATGAAAACTTTATTATAATCAAGGATTTCATCTAATAAGGACATCTGCGATTCCTCCAGTCGTTTTTTCTTATTTTAGCGAAGATAGGACAGAAAAAACAGCATGACGCACACTGATTCTTTCTGCTCCCTAAAATCGGTGGTTGACGCATGTTCTCCTCTTCAGATATCATTATTGATGAAATCATTATAAACACCCGGATGGGAAGAGGTTCATAGCGTTAACCCTCTATAAAAAACTATGGCTTATACAATGCTGCCATATCCGCGCGATATGGCTTTTTTGATGCCTGGTTTTTTGAACCTTCCTCACAAAACGGGTGAAATTTGGGAGGTTTTTAAATGGCCGGAAGAAACGAAGATACATTGAATGACTTATCGCTGCTTGGGAATCAGAACACTAAATATTTATTCGAATATTCGCCTGAAGTCTTGGAATCCATCGATAATCTGCATCCGGACAGGGATTATTTTGTCAAATTCAACTGTCCTGAGTTCACCTCACTTTGCCCGCAGACCAATCAGCCGGACTTTGCGACAATGTACATAAGCTATATTCCCGACAAAAAAATCGTCGAAAGCAAGTCACTCAAGCTTTACCTGTTCAGCTTCCGCAATCACGGCGACTTTCACGAAGACTGCGTCAATATTATCATGAACGATCTGATCAAACTCCTTGATCCCAGATATATCGAGGTATGGGGCAAGTTCACTCCAAGAGGCGGCCTGTCCATTGATCCATACTCCAATTACGGAAAGCCCGGAACGAAATATGAGCAGATGGCGGAATATCGCATGCTGAATCACGATCTGTATCCGGAAAAAGTGGATAACCGCTAGGAGGGAATGGTGAATGCTTTTATATTTAAACGGCGCTTTTGTCGGATTGTTGATTTTATCGAATATACTCGCTGTAAAACTGATCAGCATCGGGAACTGGGTCATACTGCCGGCGGCGGTCATCGTCTATGTTTTCACCTATCCAATCACGGATACGATTACTGAAGTCTACGGTAAAAATGCGGCCAGGAAAACGGTCATGACCGGATTGATCACGCAATTTCTTGCTATAATATTCATCTATGTCACTATGAAACTTCCGCCGGCGCCTTTCTATGAAAACCAGGCTGCGTTTGAAACCATTTTTTCAGCCGGATTCCGTGTCACATTGGCAAGCCTGCTGTCGTTCCTGATCAGCCAAAACCTTGATGTGACTGTATTTCACCGTTTGAAGAAAAGACATGGAGAAAAGAAGCTGTGGATCCGGAACAATGCTTCAACCATGATAAGCCAGCTTGTTGATACAACGATTTTCATCACCATCGCTTTCTATGGCACAATGCCGTTTGGGGCCTTGATCGGCCTGATTTTAAGCCAATATTCTTTTAAGTTTGTCGTGGCTATCTTGGATACACCGCTCGTTTATCTTCTTGTCACCATATGCAGGAGGGAAACGGCCAAACAGTCAGTTCAAGGAGCGGTATCTGCATAATTTTTTACAAAAAATGAAACTTAATGTTCATTCGAACGTATGATGACTATCGCGATAAAAAAGAGAAAAGGCGGGATGTATGACAGTGATTTCCTCAATATCATGAAAAAGGATGGATGGGTATGACTCTGTTCGGTATGCCAATTGAAACCATCTATTTGATCTTGTTGATCGCCTCAGGCAGTTTGACGATTCTGTACCTGTTCTTTGGGGATGTCCTGGAAGGACTGGGGGAAGCGGCCGGATTTCTAAATCCAATATTAATATTGGCCTTTATTACTTTTTTCTCCGCCGGCGGATACATTCTTGAAGCGGTCACTTCTCTGAACAGCTTTCTCATCATGGGAATTGCCGCACTAGCAGCGCTTCTGCTGGACACGATACTCAACGTCTTTGTCCTCATTCCCATGTCTTCCGCGGAACAGTCATTGAGCTATACTGAAAAATCTTTGGAGGGAAGAATCGGAACGGTGAGCATTTCCATCCCTGAAAAAGGTTTCGGGGAAGTGGTGATTGAGAGCTACAGCGGAATGATTTCCAAGCCGGCAGCCAGTTTTGAAGATGTGCCCATTTCCCAAGGGTCTGAAATACTGGTGATCGAAGTGAAAGATGGTGTATTGCACGTAATGCCATACAAAAAGAATTTTACTTAACGAGGGGGAATTGATTGATGCCTTTTGGAGTAATGATTGTATTATTAGTCGTTGTTTTTATTTTGATTGCGTTAATCGCCGTATTTATCACCAAATATCGTACGGCAGGTCCTGATGAAGCGTTGATCGTGACAGGAAGCTATCTTGGGGGAAAAAACGTCCATGTGGATGATGCAGGGAATAAAATTAAAATTATCCGGGGCGGCGGTGCTTTTGTCCTTCCGGTTTTTCAGCAGGCGCAGCCGCTCAGTTTGCTGTCAAGCAAGCTTGAAGTAACCACGCCTGAAGTATATACGGAGCAGGGTGTTCCAGTAATGGCGGACGGAACGGCTATCATTAAAATCGGCGGTTCCATCGGAGAAATTGCCACGGCTGCCGAACAGTTTTTGGGAAAAACGAAAGAAGAAAGAGAGAACGAAGCGAAGGAAGTGCTGGAAGGCCATCTCCGTTCCATACTCGGCTCCATGACGGTCGAAGAAATTTATAAAAACCGGGATAAATTTTCTCAAGAGGTACAGCGCGTTGCCTCACAGGACCTGGCCAAAATGGGTCTTGTCATTGTATCTTTTACTATTAAAGAAGTCCGTGATAAAAACGGCTATTTGGATTCACTCGGTAAGCCGCGGATCGCTCAGGTGAAACGTGACGCGGACATCGCAACGGCTGACGCGGAAAAAGAAACCCGTATCAAGCGGGCGGAAGCTGCGAAAGAAGCGAAAAAAGCCGAACTTGAACGTGCCACGGAAATCGCGGAAGCGGAAAAAGTGAATCAACTGAAAATGGCTGAATACCGCCGCGATCAGGATACGGCGAGGGCAAATGCCGACCAGGCTTATGACCTGGAAACAGCGCGTGCCAAGCAGGAAGTAACCGAACAGGAAATGCAGATTAAAATCATTGAACGTCAAAAGCAGATTGAACTGGAAGAAAAAGAAATTTTGCGCCGTGAGCGTCAATATGACTCGGAAGTCAAGAAGAAAGCAGATGCAGACCGCTATGCCGTGGAGCAGGCGGCAAGTGCAGATAAGGCGAAGCAGATAGCTGAAGCAGATGCCCATCAATACCGTGTGGAAGCGACCGCCAAAGCTGATGCGGAACGGGTGCGTCTGGATGGAATCGCAAAAGCTGATGCACAGCGTGCACAAGGGGAGACCGAAGCGGAAGTGATACGTCTCAAAGGGGTTGCCGAAGCGGAAGCGAAACGAAAAGTGGCGGAGGCGTTCGAGCAATTCGGGCAGGCTGCCGTGTTGGATATGGTCTTGAAGATGCTTCCTGAATATGCGAAGCAAGTTGCCGCACCTCTTGGAAACATCGATAAGATTACCGTTGTTGACACAGGCGGGCAGGGAGAAGGCGGAGCCAATAAGGTAACCGGCTATGCGACCAATCTGATGACAACCATGCAGGAATCTTTGAAAGCTTCTTCAGGCATCGATGTAAGAGAACTGTTGGAGAACTTGTCTGGAAAAGGCAATGTTCGGAGCAGCATCGATGCATTGACTGATGAGGTTCGGGCTTCAAAAGGGCAGGAAGACCTGACGGATGAAGAAGGTACATTGAAATAAGAAAAGCGCAAGGCGCGCAGCCTTAGGCGACAAGCACAAGACGAATTTTGATGAGGGAGCTTTTCAGCCACCACAGCAATTCGGCTTGTGACCTTGAGCCGATGGCGCCTGGAGCTGGACATTATGTAATCTTCGTTTGAAGAGAAAATTCGGTGAAATTTTATGCTTTCACTATAATAAAAAAAGCTGTCCGGAAAGTCAGTTAAAGTGACTTTCCGGACAGCTTTTATATAATTGGAATCCTATCAGTAAAAACAAAGCGGAAAACCATTATTTACCAAAGAGGGGCGCCATTAGTGCCCGTCTTAGGGGGAAGGCCTGTGAAACGGTAACGAATCTGGGTTAATCGTGCCCGTATTTACGACAAGGCCTGTGATACGGTAACGAATCACCAATAATCGAGCCCGTTTTTGCCTAAAGCTCTTAAACTGTAGATTTCAAAGAAAAATCAGCTCTTTCCGTCAATTTATGGGTACTGCTACTTTCCAACGGTCTGAAGTTTATTGATAAATTTGAGAGCCCTCCCCGTTCCTACTGCCACGGATTCCAACGGGTTTGGTGCAATATGGACAGGAACAATAATTTCTTCACTCAGCCATTCCTGCATGCCATTCAGCAAGGCGCCGCCCCCTGATAAAACGACCCCATGGTCTACGATATCGCCGCTCAATTCAGCCGGGCAGTTTTCCAATGTAGCACGGATTGCTTCTAAAATATGAAGCAATGACTCTTTCAATGATTCCTGGATTTCATAGGAACTCAACGTGACCGTTTTCGGGAGCCCCGTTACAAGGTCCCGTCCCCGGATATCCATTTTTTTCTCCGGATGCTCAACAAGCGCATAACCGATTTCGATCTTGATGTTTTCTGCTGTCCGCTCCCCGATTAATAGATTATAGCTTTTTCTCACGTGTTGAATGATATTTTCGTTCAGCAAGTCACCGCCGATCCGGACGGTATTGCAATTGACAACACCACCATAAGAAATGATGGCTACTTCCGTTGTTCCCCCGCCGATATCCACAACGACATTTGCGACAGGTTCCTCTACAGGAAGATCGGCTCCGATGGCAGCAGCAACAGGCTCCTCGATCAAATGAACATTCTTCGCTCCGCATGATTTGACCGCATCATGGATGGCGCGCCTTTCAACAGAGGTGGCCCCGGATGGCGTACAGACAACCACATCCGGTTTGCGGATAGCAAATCCCAACGTTTTTCCGGCTTTTTTCATGACATGCTTCAACATTTGGCTGGTGATGTCAAAATCAGCGATGACCCCGTCTTGGAGCGGGCGGACGGCCGTAATGCTGGCAGGTGTTTTGCCGATCATCTCTTTTGCTTCCGCTCCAAATGCAACCACTTGTTTTGTATTTGTATTAACCGCCACAACGGATGGCTCATTCAAAATAATCCCTTTATTTTTTGTATAAACTAGAACATTCGCTGTTCCCAGGTCGATCCCGATTTCAGTGTTTGAAAACATATGTACCACCTTGCCTTTACTTGTAATATCCTACATTAAGTATAATAAATTTATAGGGATATTTCTTGCTGTAAATGGCAGGAGGAAGAAATTGTTACAGACAAAAAAGGGCAAAAACTGACATAAGCGTTGATAACTCACCGATTTTATTTTCATATCGACGGCGGCTGTTATATAAACTTAACCTTCCTGTAAAAAAAGCGCGAAAATGTAATCATCCAATATATTCCTGGTCACAGGTTTAGTTTTGAAAAAAAATCAGCCAATTCCTTGCTCTCTTTTTTCCTTTTTTGGCGATGGGCTGCCCGTGCTTTGGCTGTTTCATTGAGCCAGCGCTCTTCCTCCGACTCCGGAACCGCTTTAGGTACAGGGGATGGCCGGCCGTTTTCATCCAAAGCGACAAATGTCAGGAAAGAAAAAGCGGCAAGTGATTTCTCGCCTGTAATCAAATGCTCAGACAAGACTTTTACAAATACTTCCATAGATGTCGTACCGCTCCATGTGACAATCGCCTCCATTGTAACGGCATCTCCTATCCGAATCGGTTTGAAAAAGTCGACGGAGTCCGTTGATACCGTGACAACAGGTTTCCGTGAAAATCTTGCGGCAGCAATGGATGCTACGTCATCCACATCAGACATTAACTTTCCGCCAAATAAATTGCCATGGTGATTTGTATCCGGAGGGGATACGTGGCTTGTTTTTACAGTCAGTGATTCTTTCATTTTCTTGCTTGGGCGTTGTTCCATTTCTTTCACCTCATTGATGTCAAATTGCTACCCATTATACCCGATGGAGAAAAATAATTTAAATTTCATGTTTACTGATCATATTTAAGGGTATAGATGAATGTGCTTTTCCATTTATTTGTTTTTAGGCGTCTCTGGCCACCGGTGTTCTGGGAATATTTTTTAAAAAAGGGGAGATGTCGCAATGGATAAGCTGCCAAAAAGAGTCATGTACAATCCGGATGGTTCCTCCGTCATGAAGCGGTGGGATGATTCTGTGATTGTTAAAAAGAAGCAGGAATCAGCATTTGGACCAAAAAACCCCGCTGGAATGGACAACAGCCAAAGGAGTCTGGTCGACATTCCATCGATGGACGAGCTGGAAGAATTTGAAGATCGTTATTTAGATGAATTCGGAGGCAATTGGGCAACAGAAATTGATTATTATTAAATGGAAGAGGTTTGGCGCGAACGCCAAACCTCTTATTTCAGAGTAAGTATAAGATGTTTTAGCTTTAAAATTTTGAACAAAGCCATTTGTTGTCTAGCTCCAGCGCCTATCGACTAGCAGACTTCGCACCTGGTGTGCTCCTGCGGCGTAGCTTATTCGAGGATGTTTGGCTCCCCTCGTCGCAAAGCTGCACGACGCCAACTCGAGGAAGCATCACACGAGGCTATTTCAAGTAGTAGCTTTCCTACGATAAGTCAACATCGGCTCGTTCCTCGCCGTGTTTCCTTTATCTCGTCGGAGGCACTCCAGTCTGTACGTCGATGGGCAAGGCGCTTGCGCTTTTCTTACTAAAACGCCCAGTCTCCGCTTCTGAATACCAGCTCGCTTTCTCCTGACTCCAGAATTCCGTCAATATCCATCTGTTCGGAGCCGATCATGAAGTCCACATGGGTGATGCTCGTATTCAATCCGTTCTTCTCCAGTTCATCCTGGCTCATGTTTTTGCCGCCTTCCAGACAGAAGGCATAGGCGCTTCCGATTGCAATATGGTTGGATGCATTTTCGTCAAACAGTGTATTGTAAAACAAAATGTTTGACTGAGAGATGGGGGAATTGAAAGGAACGAGTGCAATTTCACCTAGATAGTGTGAACCTTCGTCCGTATCGACCAATCCCTTCAAAATATCTTCGCCTTCTTCGGCCTTCACGTCAACGATCTTTCCTTTTTCGAAAGTCAGCGTAAAACCATCGATAATGTTGCCGCCGTAGCTGAGCGGCTTCGTATTTGAAACTGTACCTTCAACGCCATATTTATAAGGTACTGTAAAAACTTCCTCAGTTGGCATGTTGGCCATGAATTCGTCGCCTTTTTCGTTGATGCTGCCAGCTCCGACCCATAAATGGCCTTTCGGAAGTTCAATCGTCAGGTCGGTGCCGGGTGCTTTAAAATGCAGTTTTTTATAGCGTCTTTCATTTAAGTAGTCGACTTTTTCGTGAAGATTGCGGTCATGGTCTTTCCAAGCCTGGACCGGATCGTCGTGATCGGCCCTTGTTGCCTTGAAGATGGCATCCCACAGCTTGTTGACCCGTTCTTCGGGAGGAGCATCCGGGAAGACTTTATTTGCCCAATCTTCGGATGGTGCGGCAATGACGGTCCAGCTGATTTTATCTGATTGAATGTATTGGCGATATTTATTCAACGCTTTTCCTGCTGCTTTCTGGAAGTTGGCAATCCGGTTGGGATCGACGCCTTTCAATAAATCAGGGCCGGAAGAAACGACAGACATGAAGGCTGCACCGTTTTCCGCCAGCTCCTCCATTTCTTTGGCGCGCCAAAGCGGATATTCATGAAAAGTTTCATCAGGTGCCATATCATATTTCAGGCGAGTCACGACATCATCATTCCAATTGACAACAACGTTTTTGGCCTCGGCTTCGTATGCCTTTTTAACTATAAGCCGAATAAATTCCGCATTGTCAATGGTTGCATTCACCACAAGCGTCTGCCCTTTTTGAACATTGACGCCTACCTTTACAGCAAGCTCTGCATACTTTTCAAGTGTTTCCTGAAATTCAGCCATATACATTCTCCTTTGTAAAAAAGTAGTCTGTTTTATTTTAACAGCACAGGAAGGTAAATCCAATCAATGTTATTTCTCCATTCCGAGCAAAGAGCGGTAATCGAAAGGAGATTTTACGATGTCGGCAAGCGTGTATTCATCCAGGACGGCCAAATAGGCGGATAGGGCGCGGTTAAGGACATGCTTTAGGCCGCAGACGGGGGAGATGACACAATGTGCGGAACCTTGGCTGAAGCATTCCACTATATTGAAGTCATCCTCTGTTTTCCTTACAATTTCTCCGATATTGATTTCCTCAGGAGGAAGCGCCAGTTTGATGCCGCCGCCGCGTCCGCGGATTGTATGGATGAAGCCCATTTTCCCAAGCTCATGGATCACTTTTGTCAAATGGTTTCTTGAGATGCGGTACGACTCTGCAATTTCTGTAATATTTGCCAATTCGCCGGGCTTTTTCAATGCAAGATATATTAAAACACGCAAAGAATAGTCAGTGTAGTTTGTCAATCTCATTTTTCCATCACCTCTGAATATCATACCATTTTAAAGCCCCAAAGGGCAGTAGAGCGCTCTGCAATGGGATTTGCTCAAAACATGTATTTAAAATACATGTTTTGTGAACAAATTGCGTCGGGTTTTTGTCAGCTTTTTTACACATCCTAAAAAGGGATTGTAGCTCTCATTTGAATCCATTAAAGTGAAATTAAAGATATATATTAAATACATCTTTTAAAAGGAGAATGAAAAATGGCTCTTTCACAAAAAACAATCGATATTATCAAATCAACAGTTCCAGTATTGGAGGAACATGGCGTTACAATTACTTCCGTATTTTACAAAAACATGTTTAATAATCATCCTGAATTGCTTAACATCTTTAACCACGCCAACCAGTCACGAGGACGCCAGCAAACAGCTCTCGCGAATATGGTATTGGCAGCAGCCAAAAATATCGATCAATTGGAAAGTGTTCTTCCTGCAGTTATGCCAGTAGCTCATAAACACCGCGGTCTTGGGGTAAAACCGGAACATTATCCAATCGTAGGAAAACATTTATTGGAAGCCATTAAAGAAGTGCTTGGCGATGCGGCGACAGATGAGATCATTAATGCATGGGCTGAAGCCTATGGCGTAATCGCACAAGTGTTTATTGATATTGAAGCAAATATGTATAAAGAAGCCGAAGAAGGCGGCTGGGGAGACTTTAAAGAATTGGAAGTTGTCGACAAAGTGAAGGAAAGTGACGTCATTACTTCCTTCTACTTAAAAGCAAAAGACGGAAAGCCACTCCCAACCTATAAAGCCGGCCAATATATATCTGTAAGAGTTCGTGTTCCTGGTGAGCAATTTACATCCATCCGCCATTACAGCTTATCTTGTGCACCTGGCAAGGAATTTTACAGAATCTCTGTAAAAAGAGAAGCGGATTTTGAACCAGTCGGAAAAGTATCCAATTACTTGCATGATCATGTAAATGTTGGTGATGCAATTGAAGCAAGTGCCCCTGCGGGAGACTTTGTATTGAATATGGAAGAAACTGCCCCGGTAGCACTGATCAGCGGCGGAGTGGGACTTACACCAATGATGAGCATGCTTGAAACTTTGGTTGAAAACAATTCTGACCGTGAAGTAACTTATATTCATTCAGCAAGACATGAGGGTGTACACGCCTTCAGTGAAGAAGCTTGTGAGTTGGCAGGAAAACTTAAACATGGCAGCTGCTACTATGGATATCAATCTCCGGCGAACAAAGACGGCGGACATCACTTTACAGGCTATATTACAAAAGAATTTCTGGCAGATAAAATTACTAAAGACACGATCTGCTATGTATGCGGACCTGAGCCATTCCTGAAAAGTGTTGTAAATATGCTTGTGCAGCTGGGCGTTTCCGATGAAAACATCCGATATGAATTCTTCGGACCAGCTCTCGCCTTGGAAAAAGTGGAAGCGGCAGTTTAAGGAAATACGGAAGCGTCCTGTTGGGCGCTAGCTGGACATAAGAAAAACCGGGCAAAAAGCGGCCCGGTTTTTCTTATTTTGCCAATGCTTTTTTCAATGTTTCAATATTTTTATCCATGATGCTGAAGTAATCTTCGTTGTTCTGCTTATCTTTCTCGGTGATATATTCGAGGTTGTGTAAAGTGAGCGGTTTTGTCCCCGTTTCCTTTTGGATCGTATCCACCACTTTTGCAGCCGGGTTTTGATCGTGGATAATATATTTCATATGATGCTTTTTTGCTGTTTCTATAATAGCTTGCAGCTGTTTTTGGGATGGCTCGTTTTCGGAGCTTATGCCCGTGATGCTGATCTGTTCCAACCCGTAGCGGTGTTCCCAATATCCATAGGCTGCATGGGAAACCAAAATCTCCTTTCGGCCAGCCGATTCGATCACCGTACGTAAATCGGCATCAAGCTGTTGAAGGTTCGCTTTTAAGTCTTGATAATTTTTTTCAAAATCATCTTTGGCGGAAGGCATTTCTTCGCTGAGCGCATTCTTTATATTTTCCGCCATGATCATGGCGTTTTCAGGATCGAGCCAAATATGAGGGTCTTGATCATGCTGGTGTCCATCACCGCCATGTACTTCTTCATCATGCTCATGTTTCTCGTCGCCGCTTAATAATTGAACCCCTTTGGATGCTTCAACTTTCACCACTTTTTCGTTCTTCAGCGAACTCTCCATTTTTCCGATAAAAGACTCAAGGCCTGCACCGTTATAAATCAGTAAGTCGGATTCGGCGATAGCCATCATGGTCTTTATGGTCGGTTCATACGTATGGGCATCGGCTCCCGCAGGGTACACGCTCTGGACTTGCACATGCGGCCCCCCGATCTTTCTTGTAAAATCCTCAATAGGGAAGATAGTAGTGTAAACAGTCAGAGTCTCTTTACTCTTACCGTCGTCCTGGCCGGAATTTTTGCCGCAGCCGGCCAATATAAAAGCACCAATCAAAAATAGGATGATAAAATGATATTTGGATCTCATCCCTTCAATCCTTTCCTTTTAAAATTATCCAATTGTGAGGATATGAATGTTTATCCATTCAAATCGTAATCATTACGATTTGAATTATAATATAAAAAAAATTGGAGGGCAAGGGAATTTTTAACGGGGGAGACCTTTGGAGGAAACCCGCCATCTATAACGACGGCTTGCCCGGTCACACCATTAAGCCCGACATAGTGAAAAATGATTGATCGATTTTTTAAAAAAGGACATGAATAATTAGTAAAGCCATGATGCTATAATGAAGGCGGGAGGTGCTAAGGTGGATAAGTTTTATAACATTTCCGAGGATAAAATCCGCAAAGCCTATGAGAACGGTGAATTTGACAACCTTCCCGGAAAGGGGAAGCCGCTTCCTCGAGACAAGTTGAAGGGGATTCCCGATGATTTAAAAATGGCCTACCGGGTTTTGCAAAATGCCGGCTTTTCTCCGGACGAAATGGGGGCCAAAAAGGAATTGATGACAATCGAGGATCTGATCCGCCACTCCGAGGATGAACTCGAAACCGAGGAACTAAGAAAACAATTAAGCGAAAAGTTGCTTAAGTATAACAGCATGCTTGCAAAAAAAGGAATCAAGACGAATTCGTCCGTTTTTAAACGATATGAGCACAAAATTGAAAGAAAGTTTTTTGACTAAGAACAATAACAGTGTACGCCGGGTATCACATCAAATGCAGGTTTTTCCTCTCTGGCAACTTCCAGACTTTTATCAAATTTTATCGGCTCTGGAAAAACATAGAAAAAGGATGATGAATGACACTTAAAACTTTATTGCTTCAGCCGATATTATAGATAAGACATTTTAAAGTATAGGGTGAAGCAAATGGATAAAACATCATTGATCGGGGTTGTTCTCGGAGTCATTGCCATTGGGGTGGGGATGGTTTTAAAAGGTGTTGACATTACGGCATTGCTGAATCCGGCAGCCATGTTGGTCATTTTCGTGGGGACCGCTGCCAGTGTCACAATCGCCTTCCCATCATCCGAAATTAAAAAAATCCCGAAATTGTTGGGTATCATTTTCAAAGAAACGAAGATGCCGAGACCAAAGGAATTGATTATCCTTTTTTCTGAAATGGCGCAGCTGGCTAGAAGGGAAGGATTGCTTGCCCTTGAAGCAGAAATGGAAAAAGTCGATGAACCTTTTTTAAAGCAGGGCCTTTTAATGGCGATTGACGGCCAGAGTGCCGACTACATAAGGGAAGTTCTCAGCGACGAAATTGATGCAATGGAAGAACGGCA
The DNA here is from genome assembly GCF_007681465.1 of Siminovitchia fortis. Lineage (NCBI taxonomy): Bacteria > Bacillati > Bacillota > Bacilli > Caryophanales > Bacillaceae > Siminovitchia > Siminovitchia fortis. The sequence continues at coordinate 25,034 of NZ_VEKZ01000013.1, read as the reverse complement.
TGCTGCCGGAGCGCAAATTTTTACCCAGGCAGGCACTTATGCCCCTACATTGGGAGTATTGGGAGCTGTAATCGGCTTGATTGCCGCTTTGGGAAACATGGATAATACTGACGAGCTTGGAGCAGCCATTTCTGCGGCTTTTGTTGCAACGCTTTTTGGTATTTTTACAGGCTATGTGCTATGGCATCCATTTGCGAATAAATTAAAACGGAAATCCATTGAGGAAGTAAGATTGAAAGAGTTGATGGTAGAAGGAATTTTATCCATCCTTGAAGGAGAGGCTCCGAGAATGATAGAGCAGAAGCTGGCTTCTTATCTTCCGGAGACAGAGAGAAAAGAATTGCAAGATGAAAGTGAAGTGGCGGCAAATGTCCAAGCGTAAACGAAAAAAGCGGCATGAAGATGAGCTGGGGGAGTCCTGGCTTCTCCCTTATGCGGACTTAATGACACTGCTTCTTGCTCTTTTTATCGTGCTGTTTGCGGCTAGTTCCGTGGATGCGCAGAAATTTCAGCAGATCTCTAAAGTGTTCAGCGGGATTTTCGTCGGAGGAGACGGACCGGTTGAGTTTGAAAAACCATTGGAAATAGAAGAGCAGATTGATGAAACCAAGGATGACCCTAAAAGTGATCCGATGGAGCAATTCGCAGATGAGATAGCCGATTTGAAAATCCTTGAGGCGCTTAAAGAGAAGGTTGATAATTACATTCAGGAAAAAAAGTATGAGGACAAGTTTTCCACTTCATTGACATCGGAAGGATTGCTGATCACGATCAATGACAGCGTGCTTTTTAAATCCGGAAGCGCCGATGTAAGGGAGAGCGACAAGAAAACCGCAAAGGAGCTTGCAGCATTGCTCGAAATGGAGCTGCCAAGAAGCGTGATTATCAGCGGGCATACTGACAATGTTCCAATCAAAAACTCGGAATTTCAGTCCAACTGGGAACTGAGTGTCATGAGAGCAGTCAATTTCATGAAAGTGCTGCTTGAAGATGAAAAATTGGATCCGCGTTTATTCAGTGCAAAAGGTTTTGGAGAATTCCAGCCTATCGCGGATAATAAAACAGCCAAAGGCCGGGAAGCCAACAGGCGGGTCGAAGTACTGATCGAGCCTTATATACCAGATGAAGAGAAGTGAAGCATGCAGTTGGATATTAGCTGTGTGCTTTTTTTCGCAAACTTATTTCTTGGGAAATGAATGATTAAAAAATAAAGGATGGGTGTCCTAACGGAAAACCATGGATACATAGACGATAGGCGGAAGCGGATCCCGGAGGTAGAAAAAGCCCAGGAAGACTTAAAGGCAACATTAAAAAAGATGGGAGAGGAAAAGTGAATGAGCACCAGCGATAAAAAGTTACTCAATGCTTTGGTTAGGTTTTCAAAAGATTTTGGGGTCAGTCCGCCGCAATCATTAGAGGTTGATATGTGGTGGAAAAACGCCTTACAGGAAATGGATTGTGAACAAATTAATTTTATTGAACAATGTTTTAAGAGCTATGGCCGCCGGCATTGGATTTTACAAGCCATGATGAATGAATTGTACAAGCGTAAACATGAACTGGATCCACAGGGAACCTAATATGAACATACAATCAATAACGCCGGATCAGTACGCTGCCATAAAAGAAATAAGGGAATTTCTGCATCAAGTGGCAGAAGATAAAAGGGATAGATATGTTTTAGAGGTGACGGATTATAACGGTAAACGCCCCGAGATCGTTTCCCGTGGTGAATATCTCGAATTTGTTGTTACTTATGTAAAAAAGCAGTTATCAGTTTTTGATAACAAATGAAACCGGGGAGAGCGGGGAATGAGTCGCTCCTCTTTATTTTTTCCTTAAAAGAATCATCGAACGCGGGATAGGGAATTGATGCAGGCAATCAGGGAGAGCCAGCAGGCCCGGATTGAAGCGCCAGCGGCACAAGAGCAGGAAAAGGAGTCCAAGAAGAAATCATTTTGGCGGCGGTTATTTCATTAAAAAATGGTTCAAAAAAGGAGGGGCTTATCATATATGAAATAAATTTTTTAACAATTTGTTGCATATATGATAGAATAAATGGTAAACATAAAAGCAACGGTTATTTCATGGCCTAATCAGTACGGTGTTAAGCAATTTGATGATTATTTAAAAACATTGCAAAACCGGGCACAACGTTCTCATAATGATGCTGTCAAATTTGCTTTTGTATTAAACGCAATTGATTTTATGCGGTTTGTAAGTTTAGACATGCTTCCACAAAATGAAGAGGAACGTTTTATGGCAGAATTAAAAATAGAGCTTGGTGGGAAAACCTACAGCCAATCATTCAGGCTGATCAAGCCGCTTAGGAAAGAAAATATTTACGAATTGCGAATTGATTTTAGTGAAAAGTTTTACTGGCGGTTTCGAACAATATTCTTTCCGTATGTTCATAACGGTGACCTTTTCCATTGTTTTGTTTTCCCTTTTGAAAAAACTCAACAAGTAAAGTTTAACTTAACGGACCATTTTCGAGATAAGGCATTTGCTCTTTATCATGATTTGCAAAACGATCCTGGAAAATACGTTAATTGTTTCGAGTAAACAATAACCGTTTAGGAGATGTTAATTATGTCTGATTTGTTTAAGCTAGGAACGGAATTATTAAAAGAAATTCCAAATCCGGAGCTACAAGAAAAATTCTTTGGAATCGCTGGTGTCCATGCCAGATTATGTTTTGGTGCTAGAATGGAAAAGGGATATACACAACAACAACTTGCCGATCTTGCTGGTGTAGGGGTTACAACCATTCATAGGATAGAAGGTGGCAGCGGTGGAATCACTGATAAAATTTTAGAAAAGGTATTTAACGCTCTGGAGGTTTCCCATGATGATATTGGGGAAGCCTTTAAAAAAAAGTCCGTTAAAATAAAGAATTAGTTAATGCTTAGAGCCCAGGTAAATTGCCCGGGCTTTTTTATTGTCTAAAAAACCATCCTTCAATAAATTAAAAAATGCCTAATCCCTTTATTCTCAAAGCGGCTTCACGAAGGCGCTCTTCCGATGTCAGCAGTCCAACCCTTACGTATCCTTCCCCATACTCTCCAAAGCCGATTCCGGGTGCTACGGCAACATGGGCTTTTTCCAGGAGCAGGCCGGTGAATTCCTCAGAAGTATATTTTTGCGGCACCTTCAGCCAGGCAAAAAAAGAACCTTTGGGCGATCTTACATCCCAGCCGATTTCCCGAAGGCTTGAAATGAATACATCTCTTCTCTTTTCATACATGGCACTGATTTCTTTTGCGCACCTTTGTGAACCCAACAGGGCTTCGGCAGCGGCGTCTTGGACAGCGCCGAACAGGCTGACGTATAAATGGTCCTGCATCAAATTGATGGCTTCGATCACCGACGCATTTCCTGCAGCAAAGGCAACACGCCAGCCAGCCATATTATATGTTTTGGAGAATGTGTAAATTTCGACGCCTGTTTCCTTCGCACCTTCCGCCTGCAGGAAGCTGACAGGTTTCTTTCCATCAAATCCGATGCCGCCATAGGCGAAGTCATGAACGACACAAATGTTACTTGCAGAAGCATATTCAACTGTTTTCCGGAAAAATTCCTCGGTGGCGACAGCACCTGTAGGATTATTCGGATAATTCAATATCATCATTTTCGCTTTGCTTGCCGTATCTTCCGGTATGTCATCAAAAGAAGGGAGGAAATCATTTTCCTCTTTCAGCGGCATCATTTCCATATGTACTTTTGCCAAAGCTGCACCAGACCAATAATCCGGATAGCCCGGATCGGGAACAAGCATCGTATCTCCCGGATCCAAAAGGCATTGGGGCAGCTCGACAAGGCCTGCTTTTCCTCCGAATAAAATAGCGATCTCTTTTTCCGGATCGAGGAGGACGCCGTATTCTCTCAGATAAAAATCAGCAGCGGCCTGCTTTAGCTCCGTTTTCCCGCGAAAAGGAGGGTATTGATGGTTTTCAGGATGATCGGCTGCTAGCTTAAGGCGCTCAACGATATGCTGCGGTGTCGGCTGGTCGGGATTTCCCTGGCCAAGGTTAATCACATCATGGCCTTCAGCCCTCACGCTGTTCACCTTTTGAACGAGCGACGCGAAAAATTGTTTCGGCAGACTTTTCAGCAGCCGGGACTGTTCAAACGTTTTCAACGATATCACCTTTTTGTTTGAATTCTATTAATCTAAATGTTAGCCCTTTATACACTCTATGTAAAGGGCACATAGAAAAAGAGAGCCCTACTTAGGGCTCTCACTCCGTACCTTTTCGGAGTCTTCCGATCTCTTCGGCCAAAGCCTGCATTTCACTTGGGCTGAAATGGTCTTTTTTCATGACCATTTCATGGATTTCCAATAATTCTTCGTACATTTCATTGTTGATGCTTTCCGGCTTCATGGCAGCAGCATTGACCATGCGCAATTTCTCTGTTATCTGCCCGATTAAATACTCAATATTCTCGGGTGTGTTCTTTGATAAATCCACTTGGTTCATCCTCTCGGGGCTGTATTTATGAATACAATGATTTCACGCATGCGATGGGTTGTCAATACTTAAAGCCTTCCCGATACCGGGAAGGCAGGAATTTTTATGCAGTCTCTTTTCTCGCTTCAGTTTTTTCCTCTTTAATATTGTCCAGTGTTCTTTTTGTTTCATAACAATTTCCATATACCAATCGTCTGAAAAAAATAGAAGGATTGTCAAGTTGATTAGTTCATTTGGAAAAATGTTTTGCTAAGATAGGGAAAGGTAATTATATAAACCAACAGAAAGTATGAAGCGACAAGGGGTGTTCCAATTGGGAATGAAAAAGGTAAAGCGCCGAAAAAAAAGAAATAAAATAATAGATTTCGGCAAAGAAATAGCAAGAAGAATCAGTGATAACGATGTAACGGGCTTTGCTGCCCAACTGTCCTATTTTTTTCTTTTGTCCCTTTTTCCGATGTTGATCTTCCTGTTCACCTTGCTCCCCTATACTCCATTAACCCAGCAGGATATATTTCACACGATTAAAGATTTTGCACCGCTGGAAACCTATACGATGATCGAAAGGACCATTTCCGAAATCATGGATAATCGGAGCGGAGGCTTGTTGTCTGTAGGTTTTATAGCCACTCTTTGGGCAGCTTCAAAAGGAATGAATGCCTTGATGAAGTCTTTGAATAGAGCATACGAAGTGGAGGAAAAACGCTCTTTCATAGTAAGCAGAGGTTTATCCATTGTATTGACAGTGGCCTTGATTTTCGTTTTCATCCTTGCGCTGCTTTTGCCTGTATTTGGCAAGCAGCTCGGAATGTTCATTTTCTCCTATTTGGGTCTTTCGGATCAATTCCTAAAAATTTGGAATGTTATCCGATGGGTGTTGACACCGGTTATTTTATTCCTGGTTTTTCTCGTCGTTTATTATTTGGCGCCAAGTATTAAAATACGGTGTGCAACTGCCGTGCCGGGTTCTATTTTTGCCAGCGTCGGCTGGATTGCTGTTTCACTCGGTTTTTCCTTTTACGTATCCAATTTTGGAAACTACACTGCGATGTACGGCAGTATCGGAACCATTATCGTCATGATGCTGTGGTTTTATTTCTCGGCCATCATTATCATGGTTGGGGGAGAGATCAATTCTTATTTTACAAAAAAAGCAGGGAAAATGTAATGAACGGGCCTTGATGAAGCCATTATTAGGAAAAATTCGGTAAAACTCTCATGTAAACAATTGGCCGACAGGCTTTGAAGGGGGAGATAAGATGGAATTCAAAATGAAAGAAGGAGGTTTCTTTACGGAGCTTCCATATGGAAAACTTGATGTCTCAGGTGATGAAAACTATGGGTTTAGGCCCTATCAATTATTGGTTTCTTCTTTAGCGGTCTGCAGCGGAGGTATACTGCGCAATATATTGGAGAAAATGCGGTTAGATGTGCAAGATATTCAAATTACTGCTGACGCCGAAAGGAACAAAGGAAAGGCCAACAGGATTGAAAAGGTTCATCTGCATTTTAAAATAACAGGGACGCAGCTTAAAGAGGAAAAGCTTGAAAGAGTGATGGAGCTTACCAAAAAGAATTGTGCCATGGTTCAATCTGTTGAAGGCGCAATAGAAGTGGCTGAAACATTCGAGATCATCGAGGTGTAGGCGGCTTAGTCAGGAGGAGAATGAGAGGATGATAAATAAAATATTTTTGATTCTGATTGTCGTGGGATTGCCGGCATCGGTTATTGGATCCATGCTGCATTGGCCAAGTGCAGCGATGTTTGGTGTTTATTGTTTAACAATCATTGCACTGGCAGGGGTAATGGGGAGAGCAACGGAAAGCCTGTCAATTGTGGCGGGACCGCGGATCGGCGGACTGCTGAATGCGACTTTCGGCAATGCGGTGGAGCTGATTATTTCCATTTTTGCCTTAAAGGCGGGTCTCATCGGTGTCGTCCTCGCTTCCTTGACAGGATCTGTCATCGGGAACCTGCTTCTGGTAGCAGGGCTGTCCTTCTTTATCGGGGGCTTGAAATACAAAAGGCAGGTATTCAGCATCTATGATGCTCGGCATAACGTCGGATTATTGATGTTTGCGGTGATTGTCGCTTTTTTGATCCCTGAATTATTCACGACCAACATGAATGATCAAAAAACGATGGCTTTAAGCATCGGCATTTCCATTATCATGATCATCCTCTACATGGCCGCTCTATTTTTTAAGCTGGTGACACACCGGGGGGTGTATCCTGTAACCAAACATCATGGGGTAGAAGATGTTGACGAAGAAGAGGAGGAAGAACCCGAATGGTCCAAGTGGAAAGCGATTATTATACTCGCCCTTGCTACACTGGCAGTCGCCTATGTGTCCGAAAAGCTTGTACACACCTTTACGGCGGTTGGGGAACAATTTGGCTGGTCTGAGCTGTTTATCGGGGTCATTATCGTAGCCATTGTCGGGAATGCAGCGGAGCATGCTTCCGCCATCATTATGGCATATAAGAATAAGTTGGACGTGTCCGTTGAAATTGCAATTGGGTCTACACTTCAGGTAGCCATGTTTGTAGCCCCAATCCTTGTACTTGCCTCCTTGTTTTTTCCGACAAACATGCCGCTTGTATTTACGGTGCCGGAGCTTGTTTCGATGGCAACGGCTGTTTTGCTTTCCATTGTTATCATTAATGACGGTGAATCCAACTGGTTTGAGGGGCTGACGATGCTGGCGGCATACTTTATCATGGGGATCGGATTTTATTTGCTTTAACAGGGATAATCCTTCAGGTTTTTGAAAAAATAACCGTAAAATCATTTTCTATTGCCGGTTACACGAAAGGAGCAAATGCAACATGAAACGGCATCACATCATCCTGAAGGTGTTCACCCTGTTGATTTTCTTATCGGTGCCTTCAGCGGTAATGGCAGCTAAAAAAGAAGGCAGTAAAGAAAAAGGTGTGGAGGTTCCTTCCTCTGTTGTAAACATAAGCAAAGAGAACACTTTTACAAACCCTGCACCTGACCTGCCACGCTTGCAGCCAAGCAATTTTACCAAGGAGCTGTTGGAGTCATCCAAGATAAAAATAGAAAATCCGAAATTGATCCGGATGCTGAATGAATCGGTGGCGACCAAGTCACCTTTTTCATTCGGTGCCAGAGCAACCATTTACTTGGGTGAATGGCCTTTGAATTATAAGTCACAAGAAACAACTCCGAATTGGCAATATCAAAAGGTGAATACAAATTTTTATGACAACCGCGGCGGAACAGGGAATTATCAAATACATTATGTCCAAGAGGCCCAAAAAATCATCAAAGGCGGCCTTACAGCCAAAGTGGGCCAAGCCGAAGACGTTCAAAAAATGATGCAGCAAAAAGCGTTTGAAAAAGTGAAGCTGCCGCTGTCTTTTGAAACAGCTGTCGGCGGAGGGACGAAGCATCACCAGGTTTACAATATACCTCCGACAAGAATGGGATATTTATATGCTTACGCACCGGCAGTGCATGAAAAGGGCAGCCTTACGTTCGGTGAAGTCTATCTGGTGATGAAAGGTTCGAAGCACAGAATCATTGTTAAAAATGTAACTTCCCAAGAAATCGGTGCCTGGATACCGATTCAGGACCATTTAAGCTTTTCTTTTGAAGCGAAGCAATAAGGTTCAGGTGCATGCCTGGGCTTTTTGTTTGGTTTGGCGGCTGTGACCGCTAATTTTCGTTTTGCCTGCTTGTTCGGTAGGCATAGGCATTGAATGCCTCCCGAGTTATCGAATATCCCTGATGTTCGGTAGGCATAGGCACAGGTATTTAAACTAAACAAAGCCCCTTTCGTCTTTCTTTTGGAAAACTCCACCACGGATGAATCATCCCGCAATGGAAAAATCTAAGGGAAAAGAGTGAAAGGCGGATTATAAATGAAACGATGGATGTTATTATTGCCTTTATTTTTTCTCGTTCTTTTTCAGGCGAACGCTGCCGAGGCCCTATCCAACAGCGCGATTCATTGGGGATTTAAGAAAGGGAGCGGTGGCAAGCAGGCGGAGGCCGGAGAGGCCTATGACAGCCTTCTTGAAAAATATGATGCGTTTTATAAAGGAAATCCAAGAGACAAGGTTTTGTATTTAACCTTCGATAACGGATATGAAAATGGTTATACTGAAAAAGTATTGGATGTATTGAAAAAAGAAAAAGTTCCCGCAACTTTTTTTGTGACCGGCCATTATTTGGAAAGTGCTCCCGATCTGGCCAAGCGGATGGTTCAAGATGGCCACATCATTGGAAATCACTCATGGAGCCACCCGGACATGACCGGGATCAGTGATGAAAAGATCCAGGAGGAATTGGAGAGGGTAAAGGAAAAAACAGCAGCCCTGACAGGGCAGACTGAGATGCAGTACTTGCGTCCGCCCCGCGGCATTCTGAGCGAAAGAACCTTAAAGGTTGCAAGGGAACAGGGTTACATCCATGTTCTTTGGTCACTTGCCTTTAAAGACTGGCAGACAGATCAGCAGAAAGGATGGAAATATGCTTATGACAACATCATGGCCCAAGTTCATCCCGGAGCAGTGATGCTGCTGCACACCGTGTCCAAAGACAATGCTGACGCACTGGAGAAAGTTATCAAGGACTTAAAGAAAGATGGATATACGTTCAAAAGCTTGGATGATTATATGATGAGGGAGAAAATCAAAAATCCGATCATTTCACACTAAGCCCGGTCTTCCCGGGCTTTTATGTTTTTTTGTAAAAGGACCGGGTAAAGTGTAGAAATGATTGAAAAGGAGGAGGAAGACACAATGTCAAAGGAAGAGCGGAATGAATATTTTAAAGAGCGTGCAGGTACAGATGAAGCCAGGTTTCATGCAGTACCGTATGATGAGGGGAACTGGGCCGTCAAGAAGGAGGGAGTGGATGAGCCGCAATGTACCACCAACTCTAAGTCCGAAGCCGCAGAGGAGGCTAAAAGACTGGCAAAAGAAGCAGGGACCATGGCCTATATCCATGACGAAGACGGGAAAATCGACAGCCAGCATAATTATGAAGATTAGCCATGTTGTTCTATAATGAAGGCAGTTCCAATCGATTGAATGCGGAACTGCCTTTTTTGACAGAGTAAGAAAGAAAGTATAAGATTTTTTAGCTTTAAAATTTTGAACAAAGCCTTTTGTTGTCTAGCTCCAGCGCCTATCGACTAGCAGACTTCGCACCTCCTCCTACGATAAGTCAACATCGGCTCGTTCCTCGCCGTGTTTCCTTTATCTCGTCGGAGGCACTCCAGTCTGTACGTCGATGGGCAAGGCGCTTGCGCTTTTCTAATATAAGGGGGATGGTTATATGTGGGAGGAAATAGCTGTCATAGGTGGTCCTTATCATTTTGATTTGGCTTTGGAGAGGCTTGCTAGAGATCCGTTGAATATCGTCGACAAGGAAAAACGCCTGATCCGGGTTCCGATTTATAAAGAGAAGCCGGAAGTAGCCGATGTTCAGGCAGTCGGTACAACAGAGCACCCTGCTTTTATGATCAGGGGAAGCAATATTCAAACAAAACAGCAGGTGATGGATAGAATTGCTTCCATTTTCCAATGGAATCTGCCGCTTGTTGAAATTCATCAGCATTTTTCAACAACAGCATTGAATGATATATTCGAAATTCATTTTGGAACGCCGATTGTACTGGAATTTTCACTGTATCCTGCTTTGATAAGACCAATCATTCATCAGCAGGTCAATATGTCATTCGCCATTTCCCTCACTGAACAATTTGTGAAAACGTTCGGCTTTGAAATCGAGGACGTCCCCTTTTTCCCAATGCCTGAAACGGCAGCAAAAATGAACGCCGGTGAATTGAGGAATCTTCGTTTCAGCCAGCGGAAGGCAGAATATATCATCGATCTTTCGAAGATGATTGCCAGCGGAGAGTTGAACCTTGCAGAACTGGCGGAAAAGCCCGATGAAGAAGTGGTAAAGGAACTGGTGAAAATAAGGGGGATTGGCCCATGGACGGCGCAAAGCTTCTTATTGTTTGGCCTGGGAAGAAAGAATCTGTTTCCCATGGCTGATATTGGCCTGCAAAATGCGATCAAAAAACTATATCAGTTAGACAGAAAGCCTACATACGAAGAAATGGAAAATTACAGCAAAGATTGGCATCCCTATTTAAGTTATGCCTCCTTCTATTTGTGGAGGAGTATTGAATAAGCCGGCGTTTCTGAGAAAAGCGCAAGGCGCCCGCCTATCGGCGACAAGCACAAGACGAATTGCGAGGAGGCAGCTTTTCAGCCACCACAGCAATTCGGCTTGTGACCTCGAGCCGATGGCGCCTGGAGCTGGACATTATGTAATCTTTGTTTGAAGAGAAAGTTCGGTAAAATTTTATGCTTTCTTTAAATAAAAAAGGAAGGCACACATGTACCTTCCTACCGCCGTTTGGCTCTTTGGTCTGCGGCCTCAGACCTTGCCAATGCTTCTAGGTCGTCATTGTCCGCAAGTTCCCTTGAAAACTCAATATCACGTCCGTCACTCTTTAACTGCTTTGGCACTTGCGGAAGCTTTTGCTTATTTTTATCGCGGGTTTTCTGATTTTGTGAGCGTCCCATATACTCAAACTCCTTTTTCTTGGGATTTGCAGCATTGCCTGCTTCCATATTATTTGCCTAACACATTTTTTCACTCATGAAAAAAGTTATCTTCGTCCCCTTTGTGAATAACCGCCCGCCTGGTCCGCCCGCTTGAACTCCCGTTGGTACAGTACCTCCTGGGTGGCTGAAAGCTTATTTTTCGACCTGTATTCCTGCTTTTTCTTCAACCTGCACACCTCCTAAAGAATTAACATCAGCTTTTCCTTAAGGCATCATTCTAATACAGCCACGTGTTCGCCTGTTTATGATAAAATAGAAATGAATTGATATGGATGAGGGTGAAAAACATGCCCGTTATCACCAAAATAGCTGTCCAAAAGAAAAATCAGAGCCGTTACAATATTTTTCTCGATCACGTTTATGCGTTTGCTGTAGATGAAGATATCCTGATCAAATATCAGCTTACAAAGGGAAAGGAATTGTCGGAGCAGGATTTAACACGGGTCCAGCATGAAGATGAGATTCGAAAGGCGTATCATTCAGCCATACAATTTTTATCCTACCGCATGCGCTCGGCTCTTGAAATCAGGGCTCACCTGCAAAAAAAAGAATGGCCTGATTCAATCATTGATGTTGTTTTACAGGAACTGACTATACAAAAATACATTGATGACCTGGAATTTGCCAAAGCCTATGTGCGGACATATGCCAATTCGGGGAAAAAAGGGCCGCTTGTGCTGAGACGGGAGCTCGCAAATAAAGGGGTTCCCGAAATAAAGATAAATGAAGCATTGGCTGAATATAATAAAGAAAAGCAGGTTGCAGATGCAATCCGTTTGGGCAATAAGTATGCCGCCCAAAATAAAAAGCTCTCAGAACGAATGCTTAAGCAAAAATTGGAATATACATTGTCAACTAAGGGCTTCCCGCCTGAAATCATCCTGGCGGCGATGGATGGAATCAATTATGAAAAAGACGAAAGTCTTGAATGGGAAACCCTGAAAGCAGAAGCGGAAAAAATGAAACGGCGATACAAAAAATATACAGGTTACGAATACAGGCGGCGGATGCAGCAGGCCCTTTTTCGCAAAGGATTCACGATCGAGCTGATCAACCGGTTTATGGATGAAGACGCAGAAGAAGGATGAACAAGGATGGGGTGCTAAAATGGAAAATGAAAAAAGATACAGCCAAATGAGCGAAGAAGAACTGAAAAAAGAAATTTCCCTAATGACGGAAAAAGCCCGCAAAGCCGAGCAAATGGGCATGGTGAATGAATTTGCCGTTTGCGAAAGAAAAGCTGTCATGGCCAAGGCCTATCTTTTAAATCCAGATGATTTTAAACCGGGAGAAATATACGCAATTGAAGGGGACCCCGGAGCTTATTTTAAAATTGATTACATGAATGGCGTTTTTGCCTGGGGATACCGTTTGGGCGGATCGGGAAAAGAAGAGGCGCTGCCGATTTCAATGTTAAAATAAAACCAGCACAGCGATCTATTGCCGCTGTGCTCATTATTTTTATGTCAAATTGAAAAATCACCGTTTGTACCGTTTGACGGCATCTATTTCTAATATGATTTGCTCCTGGGTCTGCTGCGTTTGTCCGTTTACCTGGGATCCACCATGTTTTGGACGGTACCAACCCCTGTTAAACGGTGTCAGTTCGCGGTTCATATGAGAATTTCGGTCTTTCTGCAAGGTGCAGCCTCCTCTGTCATCATGATTGAATACGCTCGTCTTCCCTTGCTCCGGATGCTCTCATTCTTCCCTGCGGATCTGTGTTCGTTGTTCCGTCGGCACGCTTTGAAGCAAATTCGGGTTTTGCACGAGGTTCTCCTTCAAACCTGTGATTGTTGCCATATGGGAAATCCTTTGCTTTGTTGCGCAATGGTCATCGCCTCCTTGTATGCGGAAAGATACCGCATACTGTTATTTTGACTTGCGGCATGAAAAATACGACTGGAAAAAGGAGCGAGTTTCATGAATGATTATTATGAAAGGTTAACCAGTCTGTTAATGGAAAAGAATCCAAACTTATCTTATGGAAGAGCGAGGACTTGGGTGGAACTGTTGTGGGAGGATTTCGAAACGACGTATGCCAAGGCAGGGAGGAAATATCAGGGGAAAGCTGTCGCCGAAAAAGTCGTCAGAACCTGGGTGATTCAATATGGGGACAAATTGCATGAGTTTGCCGCGCTGAACCCAAAATATGCCCATATGCTGAACGATGAGGAAGATATACTCCATTAAAAAACAGTGTTGAAAAAGTTTGGGGCTTTTTCAACACTGTGATATCCTTTATCTCTGTACGTCGCTAAACGAGCGCTTCGCTTTTCTATCAGTCAGTCGCGACTCGCAGTTTTTTTCTTAATTTTTCTTCGCTGTAAACCCAGCCTGTATATGAAGTGATGATCTCCAAATCATCGGTCAGTTTGACGATGGCAACAAACGGGTAATGTCCGTTGCTGCGGTATCTGAGATCGATAAAACGGACTTCAGTAAAGTCTTCATGTCTTTTGACTTCCCAGCGGTAGATCGGAGAGAAGGATAAAAAGGCCGAAACATTCTTATCTTTCTTGGCAGCACGGAAAATTTCTGTATCAGGTACAGGAATGCGTTTGAACTTATCAAAGATGGTAAGGGATCTTCTATAAGCTCTTCCCACGTAATAATGGTCCTTCGTTGTAACGGCAATCCGCCACTGATTAAAGTACATTGTGGAAGCGACGATGATCCGGTCTGCATCAGGCAGCGTTTTAAGCACCGCAGACCGCACCATCTGCTGCATGACATACCGAAGGATGTAATAAAATGCAATGACCACATACATGACAAGAAAGGTGTAGCCTGGGTCGCCCCCCAGCAGCCAAATGACAATCCCTACCACATGGATGCCGAATATATAAGGGTCAAAAGTGTTAATCATTCCAAGAGCTACCCATTTTGAAGAGAGCGGGCGAAGCGCTTGGGTTCCGTATGCGTTGAAAATATCTACGAAAACGTGCAATGAAACAGCAACAAGCGACCAGATCCAAAGATGGGCCAAGTTTGAGCCCGGAAATATCAGATTTACAAAAAACGCGACAAGAATTGACCAAAACAAAACCGCTGGAAGCGAATGGGTAATTCCCCTATGATTCCGTATATATACCGCGTTATTTCTAAGCTTTAGAAAAGTATCAATGTCAGGAATTTGCGAGCCGATGATTGCAGCAACGAGCACACTCTGAGAATTAACAGTAGTTTCCGCCACAACTGGATCAAGTGTGGCCAGCCCGCCAATTGCAAATCCCATCACTACGTGAGTAGCTGTGTCCAATCTGGATCCTCCTCCGTGAAGGGATTTCTTGCCTTCTTTTCTGTATATTATTTTAAATATACGTGAATTGCAATGAATTAAATGTGAATAATCTCATGATCATTATTCCCGTTAAAAAGGATGAATAACCTGTGAAAGAAAGCAGCACAAAACAAAAGATACGAGATAAGATCGACCGGATGGATAAAGAAGCATTTCAAACCGATCTGGTCCAGTGGTTTCAAGAGGAACAGCGCGACCTTCCGTGGAGAAAAAACAATGATCCATATAAAGTATGGGTGTCTGAAGTCATGTTGCAGCAAACTAGAGTTGATACAGTTATACCATATTATAATCGCTTTTTGGAAAAATTTCCAACCATCGAAGCATTTGCAAACGCTGATGAAGAGTCTATATTAAAAATTTGGGAGGGCCTCGGCTACTATTCAAGGGTGCGAAATCTGCACACAGCCGTCAAGGAAGTGGTGGTTGATTATGGAGGCAAGGTGCCTGATAAAAAAGAGGAGATTTCAAAGCTGAAAGGTGTAGGCCCATATACCGCCGGCGCCGTACTCAGCATCGCCTATGGAAAGCCGATTCCTGCTGTTGACGGAAATGTCATGAGGGTTCTGTCACGCATATTGCTGATCACAGACGATATTGCCAGGCCGGCCTCAAGAAAAACTTTTGAAATTGCCGCAAAGGGATTGATGTATCACGAAAATCCATCTTATTTTAATCAGGCTTTAATGGAACTGGGAGCACTGATTTGCACCCCGACATCTCCCGCCTGCCTGTTATGTCCCGTCAGGGAGCATTGCCAGGCTTTTTCGAAAGGTGTTCAGGATCAATTGCCCGTCAAAACGCGCAAGAAAAATACAAAGCATGAAGATCTTCTTGCTGTTGTATTGAAAAATAAAGAAGGGAAAATTTTAATCAATAAGCGGCCTGAGAAAGGATTATTGGCCAATTTATGGGAATTTCCGAATTTGAAGGTTGTTCCTCTTCTTGATAAATGGGAAATCTTGCAGGACTTTTTAGCCACAGAATATTCAATTGACGCCGTTATTGAACATGCGGCTTTTACAGAAGTACAGCATGTCTTTACGCATTTGACCTGGAAAATTGATGCTTATGAAGGCAGGGTTATGAGCGGAAATATTGAGGGACATGAAAGCCTGAGATTTGTGACAGAAGAGGAATTGGAGGAATTTGCATTCCCGGTTTCCCATCAAAAAATATGGCGGGCATATAAGGAACGGGCCCGGTAGCTTTGCACCGGACAAATTCCCATGTAAAATAGTTTAAAGTCAAATCGAAAGGTGGATACATATGAGCAGCAAAACAGCACTTGTAACGGGCAGCAGCCGCGGGGTCGGAAAAGCAGCCGCACTGGCTCTGGCCGAAAAAGGATATGATATCGTCGTCAACTATGCAAGGAGCAAAAAAGCGGCCCTTGAGACGGTGGAAGAAATTGAAAAGCTCGGGAGGAAAGCATTTCTTGTAAGAGCAAACGTCGGTGATGTCGAAAAAATCAAATCGATGTTCCGGCAAATAGAAGAGGAATTCGGAAGGCTCGATGTTTTGATCAATAATGCGGCGTCCGGCGTATTGCGCCCTGCGATGGAGCTTGAAGAATCCCATTGGGACTGGACAATGAATATCAACAGCAAAGCGCTGCTCTTCTGTGCGCAAGAGGCGGCCAAGCTGATGGAAAAAAACGGCGGCGGAAAAATTGTCAGCTTAAGTTCGCTGGGATCCATCCGTTATTTGGAAAACTATACAACGGTTGGTGTGTCCAAGGCGGCAGTCGAGGCATTGACAAGGTACTTGGCAGTGGAACTCGCCCCGAAAAACATCGTGGTGAACGCTGTTTCCGGCGGTGCCATCGATACCGATGCATTGAAGCACTTTCCGAACCGTGAAGAACTGTTGGAAGATGCTCGCAAAAACACTCCGGCAGGCCGCATGGTTGAAATTGCCGATATTGTCAAAACCATTATGTTTTTGATATCGGACGATGCTTCCATGATCAGGGGGCAGACCATTATCGTGGATGGCGGCCGCTCTATTTTAGTGTAGTTGCGGACAGGAAAAATATAATTCCCAAAAGGTTGGATAACAACTTTCATCTCTGGATACTCTAAGGTATGTGGAGGTGAGAACTGTGGCTAAAAAACCAAACCAATCTGAAACAAACGTACAAAAGGTAAGACAGCAAAACGCACAATCAGCAGGTGCACAAGGCCAATTCGGTACCGAATTTGCTAGTGAAACTGACGCACAGAACGTAAGACAGAAAAACCAGCAAGCCGAAGCTCGCAAAGGGCAAAACGCCGGAAACTTCGGTCAGCAGTAACAAAACATATAAAAACGGGAGGCCGCTTTCCGAGGAGAGCGGCCTCCCGTTTTTGCCATGTCTGAAATGTGCTTCGGTTTTAAAAAAGTCCCGAAACCGTTATAATAAAAAGTATCGATCCATTTAGACGAAAAAAATTGAAATTAGCAGCCAGCCCGGCCTACAAAAGGCCTGTAGCCCTCTTTTAAAGTAATGGGGGGCGCTTTTCGCTTTTTTAGAAAGTAGGGGAGATGATGGACATACCCACGGAAGGATCTAATATCCAAATACAGAGCTATAAACATAACGGAAGTATCCACCGGATATGGGCAGAAACAAAAGTACTGAAGGCCACGAACCATTTGGTCATCGGGGGAAATGACCGGACGCCGGTGACGGAATCGGACGGGAGAACGTGGATTACGAGAGAGCCTGCCATCTGTTATTTTCATTCGGATCTCTGGTTCAATATCATCGCCATGATCAGGGATAACGGCATTTATTATTATTGCAATCTTGGTTCTCCCTATGTTTATGATAAGGGGGCGCTAAAGTATATAGATTATGACCTTGATGTCAAGGTTTTCCCGGACATGACGTTTTCGCTTCTTGATGAAGATGAATATGAGTACAATCGCAAACTGATGGGGTATCCGGATGTTATCGATCATATTTTGAAGAAAAATGTTGACAAGCTTGTCCGGTGGATCAGGCAGCGCAAAGGCCCTTTTTCTCCGGAATTTATTGATATTTGGTACGACCGTTATCTTACATATCTTAACTGAGATATTCCTGTTGGCAGGCTCAACAGGTTTTATTTTTTGCGTTATAGAGGAGGAGCAGCATGGGGATTATTAAAAGATATTTGGCGTTTGTAAAGCCATACCGCTGGAGAATTATAGGGACATTGCTGATCGGAATTATCAAATTCGCCATTCCGCTGCTTATTCCTTTTTTGATGAAATATGTCATAGATGATATTATTTCCGTCAGTAATATGAGCGCTGATGAAAAAACCCGTAAATTATTTGTCACTATGATCATAATGCTTGTCATTTTTGCTGTCATTCGTCCGCCTATTGAATATTATAGGCAATATTTTGCCCAGTGGACGGCAAGTAAAATTTTATACGATATCCGTGACCGGCTTTTTACACATATTCAAAAGCTGAGCTTCAAGTTCTATTCGAATACCCGTGCAGGGGAAGTCATATCAAGGGTCATTAACGATGTCGAGTCAACGAAGGATTTTGTCATCACGGGCCTGATGAATTTATGGCTTGATGCAGCAACGGTAGTCATTGCCATTGGAATTATGCTGACGATGGATATTCCGCTTACTTTTGTATCGCTGGCGGTATTTCCGCTTTATATGATTTCAGTCAAATATTTTTTCGGGAATTTGCGAAGGCTCACGCGTGAGAGGTCGCAGGCGCTTGCGGAAGTCCAAAGCTATCTGCACGAGCGCGTTCAGGGGATGTCGGTGATCAAAAGCTTTGCTATTGAGGACCATGAGCAAACACAGTTTGACAAGAACAACTCGAATTTTTTGCAAAAGGCCATCAAGCATACGAATTGGACAGCAAAGGCGTTTGCTGTTGTCAACACGATTACGGACATAGCGCCGCTCATCGTCATTGCCTATGCGGGCTACCAGGTTATTCATGGGAATTTGACGCTGGGGACGATGGTTGCTTTCATGGGATATGTAGAGCGCCTTTATAACCCGCTCCGCCGGCTTGTCAATTCATCCACAACCCTTACACAATCCATTGCTTCAATGGACCGGGTATTCGAGCTGGCCGATGAAAAATATGACATCGATGACGCACCGGATGCTGTTGAAGTAAAAGAAGTGAACGGAAATATTCAATTCGATCATGTGACATTTGCCTATGATACAGATGAAAAGCCGGTTTTAAAAAACATCAACCTGAATGTAAAAGAAGGGGAAACAATCGCGTTGGTCGGAATGAGCGGAGGAGGAAAGTCATCCCTTGTAAGCTTGATTCCAAGATTTTATGACGTATCCGAAGGAGCAGTTCTGCTGGACGGTACGGATATCCGGAAATTCAAGGTCAGAAGTCTCAGGGATAAAATCGGCATGGTACTGCAGGATAATATTTTATTCAGTGATTCGGTCAAAGAGAACATTCTGCTCGGAAAACCGGACAGCACCGAGGAAGAGGTGATCCGCGCTGCAAAAGCGGCAAACGCCCATGATTTCATTATGGAATTGCCGAAAGGCTATGAAACAACCGTCGGCGAAAGGGGAGTCAAGCTGTCCGGCGGCCAAAAACAGCGGGTTGCGATTGCAAGGGTCTTTTTGAAAAATCCGCCCATCCTGATTTTGGATGAAGCCACATCGGCACTTGATTTGGAAAGTGAGCACCTCATACAGGAAGCGTTGGACGAACTGGCAAAAAATCGGACGACATTCGTCATTGCCCACAGGTTATCGACCATTACACATGCCGACAGGATTGTGCTCATTGAACACGGAGAAATTGTCGAAGTCGGGACACATCAGGAATTAATGGAGAAAAAAGGACATTATTATGACCTGTTCCAGGTTCAGCAGTTAAATTAGGGTCACCGGCAGTTCGTCCCGCCAGTGACCTATCAAAATGGAAACCCAACTAATAGGTGTGCCAATTTTGACAAGAAAAAACAGCCGCGGATTTCAAACCCGCGGCTGTTTTTCATTTTCCAATATCTACACGGCTTTCATCTTCATGGTATGTCTGGTAGGACCTGATCAATTTATCAAGCTGCTCCAGTTGCTCTTCATACTCAATGATGCCGGACAGGATGCGCATTAAATGATAGGGCTGGAAGACATCTTCCGGGTCGCTTTTTCGAATTTCACTGATAAACGAATCGCGCAGCTGGTCCCTGTCGGTTTCGCCGTAAAAGGCCTCATCCAGTTCGGCTTCCTGCCGCACCTTTCCCAAATATTTTAAAAGAAGCTGTTCGTGATAACCGAGCAGGTAATCGAGTCTTTCCCGTGTTGCAGCCTGCAAGTGCTCCGGAAGCTTATACAAAATGTTTTCATACTTTTGCTGAAGCTTCAAAATGTCAAAGCTTTTTTGGGTCACCTGGATCATCTGCCGGTAAATGACAAGCTTGCGGATCTTTGCAAGGCCCGACTTTTTAAAATAGCGCCGCTCTTCTTCATACATGGAATAGAGCTGGTTCACTTGGGTGAGCCTTTTTTTGATGCTGCCGATATCTTTCTTTAACAGCTGGTCTTCGGAGGCAAATCTGGTTGTCAGCCGGATCCATTTTAATATATCTTCGGTGACATCAGAAATGCTTTGGAACAGCTTTGTTTCATACTTTGGCGGCAGAAAAATAAGATTGACAACAAAAGCTGAAAGAATACCGATGAATATTGAGAATGTACGCAGAGATGCAAAGTACAAAAACTGTTCGGCAGGTGCCTCCATGATGACAATGATGGTGACAAGCGCCAGCCTGATGGAGTTTTCCAGTTTCAGCTTCACCATGATGACAATCGCAACAATTGCCGCCAATCCGACAATCAATAAATGGCTGCCGAACAGCAGATAAAACGTGATGGCCAATAGAGCGCCGATGATGTTTCCCTGTACCTGCTCAACGACGGACAGGTAGGAGCGATATATCGTCGGCTGGATGGCAAAGATGGCAGCAATGCCTGTGAAAATCGGTGAAGGCATGTTAAGAAGCTCTGCAATATAAAGTGCTAACGTAATAGCGATTCCCGTTTTTAGCATTCGGGCACCAAGCTTCATACTATATAATTCCTTTCTATACCTTGAGTGATGTAAAACACTAACCTTCATTGTATTATGCCGGGTGGTTTAGCGCAATTCAAAAACACGGCTGAGATTTGCCTGAATAGAAGTAAGAAAATTCACGTATATTGAAAGAGGGACAAGTGAAAAGGGCGGTGTCGGCGAATGTGGCATGTTCTGTTTTTGGGAGTGTTGATTTGCATTACTATGGCCTTAAGGCTGTTGTTTTTTCCCGCCCGCTTTAAATATAAAGAAGTGTCATTTGAAAACTTTGTTTTTTTGGGCATTACATATGCGGTGATCATGATCGGATTCGGAATTCTTTATCTGCTGCTGGATATGAGAGGCTTGTATGTATTTAATGATGTCGAGATGAATGCGTATGCAAGTTCTGATTTTTTGGCGAAATTCGGTACTTCCATTTACCTGAGTGCCGTCACTCTTTTTTCTGTCGGTTTTGGCGACGTTGCCCCTGTTGGAATCGGACGGCTTCTCGCTATTATTGAAGCATTGCTCGGCTACACCATTCCTGCTGCTTTTGTTGTGCGTACCTTTATTGATTTTGATCCCTCCTCGAGAAAATAAGACGGTGGCAAAATTTGAATTTCATCCTGAAGTTATGTACGCTAATATAAGATGATATTTGAAGGAGGCGGATTTCATGACAGTCAAAGAAAAAGAAATGGCACCTGATTTCAGGCTGCCCGCAAGTAATGGGGAAGAAGTGGCGTTATCCGATTATCGCGGTAAAAAGAATGTCCTTCTTTATTTCTACCCTAAGGATATGACGCCCGGCTGTACGGTACAGGCATGTGATTTCAGGGACATGCATGAAGATTTTTCCGGCTTGGATGCAGTGATTTTGGGAGTCAGCCCTGATCCACTTGAAAGTCATGATAAGTTCATCAAAAAACACGGCTTGCCGTTTTTGCTGTTGGCTGACACAGACCATCAAGTTGCCGAACTTTATGGGGTATGGAAATTGAAGAAAAACTTCGGCAAAGAATATATGGGGATTGAGCGTTCGACTTTTATCATCGACAAAGAGGGGACTTTGGCCAAAGAGTGGAGAAAAGTAACCGCGAAAGGCCATGCGGAAGAAGCATTGGAATACATAAAAGAAAATCTTTCATGAAGATTTTTTCGGAAAAAGCGGTCCATGTGCGGATCGTTTTTTTTTTTTTTTGCCCATTTTTTGATTGATTCCGGCTATTGTCCATTCCAAATGCATTAAAATACATAGCTTAAAGTACAGGGCATACCTCCTCAGTTAACATAAATAATTTTCGGACTGCGAAAGCGGTCCTCTTTTTGTGAAAGGATTATTATTGAGGTTCCTGCTTATACATAAAATACATAAAGCTGTTAAAATGTTAATAATACAATGGGATGGAGGATATGCAATGAAAATTTATACAAAGACGGGTGACAAGGGAATGACTTCTTTGGTGTACGGCACCCGGATTCCCAAAAATGATTTGCGTGTGGAGGCTTATGGAACGTGCGATGAAGCCAATTCAACAATCGGCCAGGCACTTAGTTTTTTACTAAACGAGCAGGAAGCGGAAATAATAGAGGTGAGGAAAGCATTTCATCGTATCCAAACCGTACTGTTTCATGTCGGGGCCGAGTTGGCAACTCCCGAAGGCAAAGAGGTGAAATGGAAGCTTACGGAAGGGGATATACAGGATCTTGAAAAGATCATTGACCGCTGGGATCAGGTGCTTCCGCCTTTAAAAAACTTTATTTTACCGGGAGGGCATCCGGCAGGGGCTGCTTTTCACGCGGCAAGGACCGTTGTTAGAAGAGCTGAAAGATGCGCTGTAGCGGTAGGGAATGTAAATCCCCTTGTCCTTTCTTATTTAAATCGATTGTCGGATCTGCTCTTTGTGGCCGCCCGGTACGTAAATACAAAGCTTGGGGCATCGGAGCATACTTTGCATGAAAACTAGGAGAAGCCATTGACAAAAAGCCTTTTCTACTAGTACACTATTTATAAGGATTATAAAATGATAATGAATTCTTTATGAGAAAAGAGGTGCATGGCGATGTTTGACGAACAACTAAAAGAAGCGATTAATACGTTGAAAAAAACAGGAGTCCGGATTACACCTCAACGTCATGCGATTTTAGAATATTTAATCCAGTCAATGTCACATCCGACTGCTGATGATATTTACAAATCTCTTGAAAGCAAATTTCCAAACATGAGTGTTGCGACAGTTTACAACAATCTGCGTGTTTTCCGTGAAGTCGGTCTGGTAAAAGAACTGACATATGGAGATGCATCAAGCCGTTTTGATTTTGTAACCTCCGATCATTACCATATTATTTGCGAAGAGTGCGGAAAAATCGTTGACTTTCACTATCCAGGACTCGACGAGGTCGAGCAACTGGCGGCCCACATGACAGGATTCTCCGTTGGACATCACCGTATGGAAATTTACGGTGTCTGCCCTGAGTGCAGCCAGAAAAAAACTCATTAAAAAAATCGCCTGAAATAAAGGCGATTTTTTATTTATAAGGAAAGAAAGCATATTTTTTCAAAGATATTCGTATAAAATTATTGTTCTTTGTCTAGCTCCAGCGCCCAGCGACTAGCAAACTTCGCAATAAGTCAACATCGGCTCCGACGCACAGGATGTGCTAGTGCAGGTGAAGCGACAGGACGTCGCTGCTTGAGCCTGCCTTCGTCGCCGTGTTGTCCGGCTGCGAGTGCCATCGGCGCAAGGATTAAGCCAATCGCTGCTGAAGGCAAACTACGCCTTCGCAAGCGTAGTCTAGCTTTGCGCCGATAAGCAGGCACTCTCGCACTTCCTTATCCTTTATCTCATTGCGGAGTGCTCCAGTTTGTACGTCGCTAAACGGGCGCTTCCGCTTTTCTTATTTCTTCCGATTATAACTTTCATCAAATTCTTTTCCCTCAAGCTCCGGATCTACAGTCAGAGGTTCACGGCAGTGCATGCACATATCCACCCGGCCGAGTATCTTGGTAGGCTTCCCGCAGTTCGGGCACTCGACTTGCAGTGCCTTTGTAGAAAGCATGCCGATCCAAAAATAAACAACGGTGCTCCCGATGATGGCGAGCAAGCCCAATATCATAAACAATGTCATCACAATCGGATGCTTTTGAAAGAAAATACCTATATACATGATAATGAATCCGATAAATACAAGACTTAACGCAAATGTGCGTATCTTATTAATTTTGCTTGAATATTTTTTTGCCATTCAAAGCCCTCCCAAAAATAAACTATACCACAAAGCTGCAAGAAAGCGTGTCCCGGAAACCAACAAATTGGAGAAGAAGGAAAAACAATTGTTCCTGTCGAATAAAAAAGAGACAGTATCAGTCATTTCAGCTTTTATTGGGGGAATGAAAATGGAAGATCTTATTCGGCCATTAGTTAATCACTGCGCTTCCCGGCCAACTACGGTTGCTGTATTGATGGTTAACCATACAAAAGAATTGACGGCTGAGGATTTGTTTGATGTAATAATCTATGCGGTAGCGACAGACCAGAAAAATCCTGAGCAGTCCAGGTATTTTGATGTACATGGTATCCGGGTTGGCCTGTTTATTGTGGATGAAAGACTTTTTCGCAAAAAAATGCTCTCCGGCACAATTTCACCCCATTTCTTATATGGAAGTGAAGTGCTGTTCGAACGTGACCGTTATATAGAAAGCATAAAAAAAGAAACACCCATTTATGATTGTCAAATGAAATTGGGCTTGGAGTTTGCCGAATTGATACAATCATATACAATTGGAAAAAATCTGTTTGAGGATGGACACTTTCCGGATGCTTATGATTTTCTTGTGAGTGCATTGCACCATCTTGCAAGGTTCGCCCTCATTGAAAAAGGGATTCAAGCAGGCACGGCTCTATGGAATCAAATTAAAAACGAAGAGCCGGAAATTTTAAAGCTTTTCGAGGAACTCATTAAAAGTGAAGAGCCGATTGAAAAAAGATTGGAACTTCTAATTTTGGCAAGCAGCTTTTTCATTTACTCGAAAACAACAAAAGGTTCCGAACACATTTTGGAAATTCTGAACGAAGGCGGAATTTGGAGCTATGAAATGATCGCGCAGCATCCCAAAATTAAAATCTATGGATCCAGTTTAGGGACGTTCCTGGAATATTTAATAGAAAAGGAATTAATAGTTCCAATTCAAGTGGAATCAACATTCACAGGTATATACGAGCGTTATTATCGAGTGAAAAAAACTTGTTGACAGAAATTGTTTTGTTTGCTATATTAGTAGACGTCGCTGTTAAGCAAGTTCGTAAGCGGCAGTTAAAAAACACAAAAAATATATTGACATAAGATGTTCAGATGTGTTAATATAAAAAGGTCGCTCAAGAGAGCGGCGGTTAAAAAGCAAGTTTGATCTTTGAAAACTGAACGAAACGAAACGTCAATAATTTTTAAGTCAGCTTTATTATGAGCTAAACAAACTCAGGGGAGCAAAGGCTAAGTTCGCCACGTCCTGTGGCAACGCCTTTGTTAGTACATCCTGTACTTCATGAGAGTTTGATCCTGGCTCAGGACGAACGCTGGCGGCGTGCCTAATACATGCAAGTCGAGC
>NZ_VEKZ01000139.1:0-1435 GCF_007681465.1 Siminovitchia fortis | reverse complement strand
AGGCTGGCAAAGTTATGCACTTTTGATTGCACTATTGTGTATTTTTCTCTTGCAAAATACAGGAGAATCCCTATTTAGAAATATGTATAGAGATTTCTTAAAAGAATGTTTGAGTATAGTTGATTATACTCCTTTACAAAATGGATATATTCTATTTACTAAAATCGCACCTATGTGGGAGGAGGTATCTAAGCTTATTAATAAGGCTGGAGAGACTCATGAATTACTATTCCTAAATCAGGCTTCTGATATTCTTTTAGAGTTATCAAACAAAGAATATGAAGCAATGAATCAACTATCAAGAATCTGTTGACTGCGATGCTTTCAAAAAATGAGTTTTAGAAAAGTGGATTCATGATTCTTGTTCCATTGGGGGGGATTGGGAACGGCTTCATACTGCCTTTGTTGCACCTCCTTTGGGCTCCCGTACATCTTTCGCAGCGGCCGGATGCGGCTTCTTACCGTATTTTCCCCAACTTCAATTTCCGGATCGTGCTCCTTTAGCCAGTCCCATATTTGAGTAGCGGAGAGGTCGGGGTATTCCCTCTGATTCTGGCAATGTATTGTTAAGGTATGAGTTGAAAAAAAGATATAGAAAATATCGACTACTTGCTGTGCTAACAGGTTATGAAAATTGACTAATTCGTTTGGTTTATGTTGGTATGATTTATTACGTAAAGGCAACTGTCTGGATCGAGCGCAAAATGACAGGATTTAGAGAAGTTAATAAGGTAACATGCCATTAAAGGAGTGAACCATATGGCACTGGTAGAATCATTACAAAAGACAATCGAATACATGGAAGCCCATCTGCTGGATGACATCACGATCAAAGACATTGCTGAACAAGCTCATCTATCTCCCGAGCACTGTACTAGAACTGGTGCAGTCAGGGCGTTTTCAAAGAGGCAAATGGTTTAAAAGGTTAGATAAAGAAGATAAAGGGCATGTTCGTCGTTCCCTTGAATCAGTGGGAATGTGGGAGATGCGTCATAAAAAGATAGGGGAATTATCAGGTGGACAAAAGCAGCGGATATCAATTGCTCGTGTGTTCTCAACAGATCCAGATTTGTTTATATTAGATGAACCTACAATTGGAATGGATGTACGTTCACGTAATGAATTTTATAAATTATTGAAGCACAATAGTACAGAGCATGACAAGGGTATCTTAATGGTTACACACGATCATGAAGAGATTCGTCACTACGCTAATAAACACATTGAGTTGATATGGAAGGAGGACTCACCTTGGAGATGTTTTTCTATGGATTGATGCAAAGAGCTTTCCAAGCTTCATTTTTAATCTCATTAATCACTCCAATATTAGGATTGTTTTTGGTATTGCGTAGGCAATCACTAATGGCAGATACCTATTTAGCCCCTAAATGAACTTGGACAATAAGAGTAAAAATTATTATACTGCTTAATGTAC
>NZ_VEKZ01000138.1:0-1437 GCF_007681465.1 Siminovitchia fortis | reverse complement strand
CTGCCACCGTGTCCGGTAGAGGTCGCTGATTTCCTGTGCGTTTATTTTTGCGTCATTGCACACGATGGAAACCTTGTTACCCCTGCTGTCCACGGTTTCTACCAAGCGGAGGGGGTGTTTCATATTGCCGATTTTGACAACGGCATCCCGGGTGATCGGAGATGACGGATCGACAGGCAGTTCCTCAATGACATGTACATTCGTATTGCTTTTAATCCGGGTGACAAACCGAATCCCATTTTGGCAATAGAAATCAAACTTTTCAAAGTTATAGTACCCCCGATCGAATACGTGGAGGGCATCTTTATCTATTACGATTAATGCATCCAGCTGTATTTCATCTGCCGGCCGGGCAGGAGTGATAATCAATTTGTCCAAATAGGACTCCCCTTCACAAAAAACAATGGATGTATGCATTTTGACACCAGCTTTGGTGTTTCGAAAATCCGCCCATACATGTTGACTTAAGCACATGGAAAGGGTTGAGGAATCAATCAGATGAATCTTCCCAAGCAATTGGTCGGCCTTTTTTGGCCCGTATATCTGGTGCAGTTTTTGAACCAGATGCCGCATGATACTTTCGAAAATCTCGGACGGAATATCTCCAAGCTTTCGAGAGAGCTGGGATTTACTGATACTTTCGATACCGATTTGTCTTTGTACGGTCTTCTTCCGGTTTACATGCTCACTGATCCGTTCCAGACTGCGCAAGCCTTTCAACTGGGCATAGATAAAAAGGTTGGTAAATGTAAGAAAGTCGAGTTTTTTAACATACCGGTCTATTTGCGCATGATCGACCATTTTTTGAATGACTTTCGAATCTAATGGACAGCCTTGAAGAGTAAAAATTCTTCGAGATAAATTTACTTATTTCTCCCCCTAGATTTTGATAAATATGGGATAATTTAGCTATATTTATCATGATTTGGGGGGATTTATGGATGGTTACAAGAAAAGAAAAACGGCAAAGAGAAAAAAATAAAAACTTTTTCTTCGAGTTCCTCAAAATCCAGCATCATTTCTTTGATGATTTTACAGAAACACTAAAAAAGGTGGGAGATCCAAGGCATCAAAGCTATATCACTTATGGACCGGAGACGATTCTATACACGATTCTCCTGAAATATGCATTTGGCATCGATTCAATGAGAAGCATGACGGAGCGCTTCAACAAGGAAGAGTGCATTGAGAATGTAAAAAAGGCTTTGGATTTAGAAGAGCTTGAAGAGCTGCCCCATTACGATACGATCAATGACTTTTTATCGAAACTGGATGGCGAGAAACTGGAGAAAGTCAGAACATACATGATTAAGGCACTTCTTAAAAAAAGATGCTTTGAATCATATCGGATTTCGGATAAATATTGGCCCATTGTTGTAAAGAATCACTTTGTTCCGTCAAAAACAGGCCTTCTTTATTCAAATTCCTTCAGCGTGA
>NZ_VEKZ01000137.1:0-1445 GCF_007681465.1 Siminovitchia fortis | reverse complement strand
GATGCATTCTGGCATAGAGTACAAATTGTAATTAACGTACTGATTCGCATTTACAGAACGAGTGGGATATGGCTTTAACTCGAGGTCTGAGCCTCATGAAAGTGTGATACGATCTCCACTCGAACCAAAAGAAGAGTGCCTACTATATTTATACTGTGTTTTATGCTGCTAAAGGTTGTGATAATTTTTTCATGATTTCCTTTTCATAATTGAAATCGGAGTGATTCCATTCAAATGGTTGCTGATTTTTTAACATTGCAAACGCAATTTTTATAAACTTATTCCCCATGGCAATATAGATTTTACGAGCTTTTTTACCTTTCTCCTTTAATCTGTTATAAAAGGGCTTTAAAGCTTCATTATGTGCGGATAGGCAACGTCCAGCGGTATAGACGGCTCTTCTTAAATTGGAATTGCCTTGTTTGGATATACATCCATAGTAACCGCCATCTGGCCCCGATTGTTTAATGACAGGGTTTGTTCCCGCCTTTTTAATGAGCTGGCTGGCATTGTTATAAAGGGAGATATCACCCATTTCACAGTAAATTTCAGCAGCTGTAATAAGACCAATTCCTGGAACTGTGAGTAGAAACAGTCCATCAGTCTGGACAAAGATTCGCTCAATTTCCTTGTCATATAATTCAATGTTTGTTGTATGCCACTCATATGCCTTAATCTTTTGCTTTAAAAGAAAGAGCTCACTAGAAAGTTGTTCTATTGGCTTTGAAACACTTTCTTTAGCTGCAAACAGTAGTTTATCAATGGTTTTCTTCCTTATTTTCAGGTTATGTTGCTTGGATAACGCCCTTAATCCATCCTCCCCTAACTCAAGAACTTGGGATGCGTGAGGGTAGTTTTTTAAGAGGTGAAGGCTTGCCTTCCCCCAAAAATCACTAAAGATCTTGGTTGTTTTAACTTTGTGATCCACAAGAACACTGACACCCTGGTACTCACGCCAAATTTGGTCATGAATACCACGAAGTTCCATCTTGATGCGTGAGCGCTTATTGATTTCACTTCGTCTGGCTCTAGTTAGGTTTTGGAGTTGTTTATACACACCAGAAGCAAGTTTGGAATTGGTAGCTTTGTTTCCCACCAATGCTTCCGCAATAAGGTAAAGGTCAATGTCATCCGTTTTTGTATAAGTCAGATGTTGCTTGCGTTCTTCATGAGTAGTGGCTGGATTAACAATGTGAACAGAGTAGCCTTCCTCTGTTAAGATGCGAACGATGTCCTCGTAGTAATGGCCAGTAGCTTCTATACCAACAAAGACTTTCTCGGCGTGGCAGGACTGTCTGGCTTCTTCAATCTTTTGAATAAGAAGGCTCATTCCGGTCTGGCTAACCATGAAGGGAAAGGGCGTTTCGATCACATCGCCAAAATAATTTAAAATCATGGATTTCTGTAAAACCTTTGATACATCAATGGGAACTAGTAATACCTTT
>NZ_VEKZ01000136.1:0-1452 GCF_007681465.1 Siminovitchia fortis | reverse complement strand
ACATTAAGCAGTATAATAATTTTTACTCTTATTGTCCAAGTTCATTTAGGGGCTAAATAGATAACAAACCCTTGATTGTATTGCTTAACTGTACCATTTGAAATACGAATCATTGGATCGAACCTCCAATATCCCTGCCAGCCAGGTTTGATAGTCATTGCATGACTACTGGATATACTTGCAGAACTGCTCCATGTGTAACCAACATTTCCTTTTACTGCTGATTTCTCACCAGAGTTTAATGTTACGCTAAAGGAATGCCCTTGGCTGGCTTAATAACTTAAAGTAAAGGTGTCGCTTCCACCATTCTTTGCAGGGTTTTTCTGAATAATACTAGACCGTTTACCAGTTACTACTTTTGTTGACTTACTGGACTCTGTGTATCGATAGTATACTTGTGGAGCAAAAATAGTAGAGCCGTTTTCAACTTCAGTGTCATCTTTATCATTTAAGGAGATGCTGTCAGAAATATCATCTTCTTTTAGGTTCGGATCAGATGCTTGTCTATCAATATATTCATTCATATCGACCTTTCCAACAACCTCCCCGTCTTCGACCTTGAATACTTCGATGTATCCTTCTGAGTCTACATCATAGTACCCCTTATTCTCTTTGTCATAAAAAATGTTAGGAGCCTTTGTGGCTTGCATCTTGTTGACGTCTACATTATTGTCATTTGCTTCTTCGGCTCCCACGGCCGTGCCCATAATGAAAAATGCAAAGATTGAAGATAGAAAAGCAAGCGATACCTTTTTCATTCCACATTTCCTCCTTTATGTTTTTTGTAATTTCAGAAAATAATACCATGATTCCATGAAAAAGACAATGTTTTTTTACTTTTGCAAAAATTATTTTTATGATATGATATTTACAACATGAAGAAGAGGGGTAAGCTCTAATGAAGTATTTTATTTTGGCAGGTGTGTTTTTCATTTCGGCTTCAATTTTATATTCAGCAAGGTACATCACTTCTGGTATGATTAGGCTAATGGAAAACAGCGTGGGGGGACAATTGCCCTCACCGCAAACCCAGCCACTCCTTATCTGGGGTATTATTTTAGTAGTGCTAGGGGTATTGTCAATATTAATTGGCTTCCTTAGAAAAGACTAATGTTAATCGGCTTGTAAATAAATCAAGAAAGAGAGAATTCCAAACAAAATTTTTAACCATCTTTTACACTCTCTTTAATTATGCTTGTTAAACATTGTTCACTTAAAATAACAATACCGTCCATCTTTAACTCCTTTAAACTTACTTAACCCCATCATACAACAAGCAATCAATTCAATCTACAAAGTATTTAAT
This sequence comes from Siminovitchia fortis, assembly GCF_007681465.1. Lineage (NCBI taxonomy): Bacteria > Bacillati > Bacillota > Bacilli > Caryophanales > Bacillaceae > Siminovitchia > Siminovitchia fortis. Next base: position 146 of record NZ_VEKZ01000136.1, on the reverse strand, counting down.
TCGTCGATAAAACAAGGAGTTGCACTATTTCAGGCAATCGAATGAAGATAATTGCAGCCATTTTGTTCGATTATGATTACTCTGTATGAGTAAAATGTTTGTGGGCGAACAAAATGGGAACACGCCATTTCGATCCGTTTTACGAA
>NZ_VEKZ01000135.1:0-1570 GCF_007681465.1 Siminovitchia fortis | reverse complement strand
CCTGAATTACGAAAGTAAAATCTAGTAACTAAATACAAAAAGGGCTCCAGCCTTTGGTATAATTGTGTTTGAGAAAACTACAATCCCAAAGAAAGGAGCACCTTTAAGGTGAAGTTTACCACAAACCTATCAAATATTAAAGTTAGCTTTAATTTAAAAAATTCCACCAATATTGCGGGACTGCTTCCATTCCTTCAGTTCCTGAAACAAATGGAGATTGAAGGCACGTTTCGTTGCTTTGATTCCATCAAGAAAGGCAATTCAAAGTTTCCATTTCGCAAAATCATTGTCTATTTGATCATTGGCTGGATGGCTTCCTGCAGCCGGCTTTTCCACTTTCGTTCTCTGCAGAAGGATGCCCTGGTCCAACAGTTTATGGGAGGCAGGTGCCCGCATCATACTTTATTGGGCAAGGACTTAAGATATCTTGCCAAATTCAATGTACAGCCAGACATCAAAGAGCTGATGCACGACATCATTGAGCCTGCCTTGCCATCCTCTTTGATATTGGACTTTGATTCAACCATCGAAACCGTCTATGGACATCAGGAAATGGCTAAAACAGGACCCAATCCCCATAAACCCGGGCGCAAAAGCTATCATCCTCTGTTGGTCTATGAAGGGAAAACCCGTCTATGCCTGAATGCAGCCCTGCGACCCGGAAACCGGCATACGGCTGACAATGCCATTGATCTTGCGGAAGAGACCTTGAATCTGCTCTCTGAATCCCAGACTGTTTCCTATGCCCGTTTTGACAAAGGCTTTGCCGGGGAAGACTTTTACGGGTATTGGGAAGGAAAGCAGATTGACTATGCCGGTAAACTGAAGTGGACAGGCCGGCTGGCCAAAACGGTTTATACCGATCCGGAACCATGGATCCGGTTCGTCGATGAAGACATTGTCATTGAAGGCAAGACGATCGACTATCAAGCCACTTCCTGGGATAAGTCAAGGCGCGTTTCAGTGATCCGGAAAGCTGCCCGTTTTGAGATGGATCAAGTGCAATTGATTGATTTCATCTGGGAACATGAGGCCATTGTCCATACTATGGATTGGTCTCCGATGGACATTTGGCGTTTCTACAACCAAAGGGCCTGCATGGAAAACTACATCAAGGAAGCAAAACACGGGTTTTCCATCAACCGGATTCCTACGGGATCATTCAAGGCCAACGAACTGGACCTGCTGATCAAGCTATTTGCGTATAACCTGTTTGAACTTTTTAAAATGGATCATTGCCCTGCCCCTATGAAAAGCTATACCATCCAAAGATTTCGCAGGGAAATCGTTCAGGCAGCAGGAGTATTCGTCTATCATGCCAGACAAATCATGTTAAAGATTCAGGAAGGCTACCTTCATAAAAGGGCTTTTACAAACATGGTTCAAAGCATACAGCAGCTTGAGTGACTGGCAGTAACTGAATAATTGGAAATTCATGGCCCCTTCATTTTGGGGAGGGGGAAGTTATATCCAATTTGCCGGATTAAAGGATTTTTGATAGCCAAATTTACAAAGTTTTACCAAATAGCCCCAGAATTAATGTTCAGTAAATTTACTTTCGTAATTTGGG
>NZ_VEKZ01000134.1:0-1571 GCF_007681465.1 Siminovitchia fortis | reverse complement strand
CCTGGATTACGAAAGTAAAATCTAGTTATTAAATACAAAAAGGGCTCCAGCCTTTGGTATAATTAGGTTTAGGAAACTAAAATACCCAAAGAAAGGAGCACCTTTAAGGTGAAGTTTACCACAAACCTATCAAATATTAAAGCTAACTTTCATTTGAAAAATTCAACCAATATAGCTGGATTATTGCCATTCCTTCAGTTTCTGAAACAAATGGATATTGAAAATTCCTTTCGGTGTTTTGATGTCATTAAGAAAAGCAATGCAAAATTTCCGTTTCGCAAGATCATTGTGTATCTGATCATTGGGTGGATGGCTTCATGTACAAGGCTTTTCCACTTCCGTTCACTTCAAGAGGATACATTGGTCAAACAGTTTATGGGCGGCAAGTGCCCTCACTATACATTGCTGGGCAAAGATTTAAGGAATCTTGCAACATTCAATGTACAACTTGATCTGAAAGAGATCATGCATGATATCATTGAGCCTGCCTTGCCTTCAGATTTGATTCTTGACTTGGATTCGTCCGTCGAAATCGTTTACGGAGACCAGGAATCAGCCGAAAAAGGGTACAACTCGAAAAAACCTGGCCGTAAAAGCTACCATCCCTTGCTGATTTATGAAGGGAAAACAAGTCTGTTCCTGAATGGAGCTTTGCGGCCTGGAAACCAGCATACTGCCGATGGGGCCATTACTCTTGCAGAAGAGACGTTGAATTTACTCTCTGAGTCCCAAAATGTTTCCTATGCCCGGTTTGACAAAGGTTTTGCCGGGGAGGATTTTTACAGCTTTTGGGAAGGAAAGGAAATTGACTACGTGGGCAAACTCCGGTGGACGAGCCGGCTGGCCAAAGCCGTTTATACTGATCCTGCTCCATGGGTTCGATATGTCGATGAAGACATTGTCATTGAAGGAAAGATCATTCAATATCAGGCAACTTCATGGGCTAAGCCAAGAAGTGTTTCGGTTATCCGCAAAGCAGAACTGTTTGATATGGACCAGATACAGTTTAGTGATTTTATTTGGGAACATGAAGCCATGGTTCATACGATGGAATGGTCGCCGATGGACATTTGGGAATTCTATAACCAAAGGGCCTGCATGGAAAACTACATCAAGGAAGCTAAACATGGGTTTTCCATCAACCGGATTCCAACCGGCTCGTTTAAAGCCAACGAACTGGATCTGCTGCTGAAATTATTTGCATACAACCTGTTTGAGCTTTTCAAAATGGATCATTGCCCTACCCCTATGAAAAGTTATACCATCCAAAGATTTCGCAGGGAAATCGTTCAGGCAGCAGGCGTATTTGTGTCTCACGCCAGGCAAATCCTGTTAAAGATACAAGAAGGCTACCTTCATAAACAGGCTTTTAGATTCATGGTTCAAAATGTACAACAACTTGAATGACCAGCTGTAACTGAATAAATTGGAAATTATTGGCCCCTTCATTTTGGGGAGGGGGGAGAACTGTCCAATTTTCCAGTTTCTCTTAAATTTAGTACCCAGATTTGTAAATTGTTCCCAAAAGAGCGCTGAATTAGTTTTCGGCAAATTTACTTTCGTAATTTGGG
>NZ_VEKZ01000133.1:0-1573 GCF_007681465.1 Siminovitchia fortis | reverse complement strand
TAAGAAAAACCGGGCAAAAACCGCCCGGTCCTTTTTTGTTTAGAGGATATCCGATAATTTGTACTCCATGCCATGGACTCCTTTATAATACTCCGGATACATTTCTCCTCCACATTGTTCCCATGAAAACATGGGCGGGGTTGTTGGATCCCCGTCATCCATCAGATCAAAATCCCTAACCACACTTAAACGGATTTCCTCCTTTTCATGACACGTCAAACAGACATAGCTGACGCTCTGTTTCCTGGACTGGTTGAGGCCTATGTTTTTCTTCTTTTTCTTTCCTTTTTTGCGGTGCTTGGATACTGGTGAGATCGTTAATCACCCTTTCTAAATACGCTCTTGTTGTGGGGCACAAGGCTACCTTGATTTCTAGCTTCCCATTTTCAAGACAGACTTCTCCCTTGTATTCATAGTAACACTCACACCTTGAACAGACGAGGGGATCTTTTCTGCCGCTGGCTACAATTCTTTCACGCCATGTCCGGCGGCGCAGGGTCTTTTTAACTTTTACCACCCATCGTTTTACCTCCTGCTGCCAGGCGCTCAATATCTTTTTGCACACGTTCTTCATCCGTCTGGAATACATTCCATAATGGCGGATGGTTTTAAATTGCTCGTCCGGGATATGACGGATTAAACGTGAAATGAACTCCTCCACGCTTACTGTTTCCGTCTTTTCTTTCCCATCTGTTTTATCCATGTACTTAAAAGTAACGAATTGTCCGTCATATGCCTCGATCCGATTGATTCCAATCGCCGGTCGACGAATATAACGGCCAATATAACGAAGCTGCTCCTTTACCTTCCCCCTCTGTTTTGGGGCATACACATAGAAGCCTTCCCCATTTTTGGTGAACGCCTTTTGAAGTCTTGGCTGGATTCGCTTCTTTTCCTTCTCCGTCACTCCTTTGCGGATTAATTTTAATACAACCGTCTGCCATTGCTTGCGAAGCATGGCAAATGGCAAAAAATCATACTGTTTCCATTCTCCTTTTTTCGTCAGACCACCCATTGTCACTAGCATATGGATATGCGGATTAAAATTGACTCTGGAACCAAAAGTATGCAGTCCCGCGATGATTCCAGGAGTGACTTTTGCTTTCTTTTTAAAGAAGTCGATCAATAATTTCGCAGCCTCATCCATCAAATCCTTTAATAAATGACGGTGAAGTAGAAAGACATCCCTCAGCCCTTCATCAATCGTAAAAATCACATGTCGGTGATTCACCTGGAGGACATCTTCGGTCAGCAGTCTGCTCCACTCTTCGCTCTCTCCTACCGAACAAGTGGTACAGAAGCGTCCCTTACAGCGATAGGGGACTTTGCGTACGTCATTACAGCCTTCACATACAAAGAGTTTAAATCCATTTTTGAAATCTCCGCAATCGCGAAACTTCTCCACCTCCTTGATGACGATTGGACGGATTTTAGCTCCATGTTTGCGCTTGAAGGCTTCCCAATGTTGGTGGTTATCAAAAAAGATTTCTCTAAGTAAATTCCTTTCCATAAAATGAAAATACCACAGTCCAAACGACCGTGGTAGACCCAATAATATACTTTCTTATCTTTT
>NZ_VEKZ01000132.1:0-1658 GCF_007681465.1 Siminovitchia fortis | reverse complement strand
CTATTTAGCCCCTAAATGAACTTGGACAATAAGAGTAAAAATTATTATACTGCTTAATGTACCAAGGAGGCTAAACAACATGACACGAACCAAACACTCTACGGAGTTTAAATTACAAGTCATCAAAGAGGCGCAGGAGACAGGCAATAACAGCCTTGTTGCCCGCCGTTATGAGCTGAATTCCAACATGGTATCCCGTTGGGTGCGGGAATATAGAGATGGCAAATATGGTGACGTAGATGTCACTGTTTTGCCGGACCTTGATCCGAAAGAGCTATCCAGGGAAAATGAAAAGCTTAAAACATTGCTTGGTGAAAAAGACCTTGAAATCGCGATTTTACGCGATATTATAAAAAAGAAAAACCCTCACTTGCTGAAAAGATTGAAGTAGCCGACAACTGGATCCAAAAAGGCTATTCCATTTCCAAGGTGCTGAAAATCATAGGGATCGCTCGTTCCACCTACTATTATCAAAAGAACTACCGGGTGGAAGAGAAAAAAGTAAGTGAGGGTCGTCCAGCACCGGGCTATTCCTTCACAGAAGACGGACGAAAAGTATCAGACGAACAAATCAAAGAATTCCTTTTGGAGGAAATTGCAGGCGACGGCTTCAACTATGGCTACCGTAAACTGACGAAGAGGCTTCGCCGCCAATATAAGCTTGTGATCAACAAGAAAAAAGTGTACCGGTTGTGCAAAGAGCTGGGCATCTTGCGGCCACAGCGGAAAAAGAAGACACAACACCCCAGGAAACTGGCACGAAACCATACGATAACAGACTCAAACCAGCTATGGGAAGCAGATATCAAATACGGCTACATCGAAGGGGAAGACCGTTTCTTCTTTGTCCTGTCCATCATCGATGTGTATGACCGTGGAATTGTCGCCTATCACAACGGATTAAGCTGTACAGCCAAAGATGCCATCCAGGCACTTCAACAGGCATTGTTAAGACGGCAACAATTCAGTGGAGAGACCAAACCAGTGATCCGGACAGACAATGGGCCACAGTTTGTCTCCCATGCTTTTGAGGAATTTTGCGAAAAGTACCAGATCGAACATGAAAGGATTCCTCCGAGAACGCCGAATATGAATGCCCATATTGAATCTTTTCATCGCATCTTTGAAGATGATTGCCTTTCAAGGTGGCAGTTTGAAACCTACGCGCAGGCATATGAAGCCGTCACGGATTTTATGGTCTTCTACAACGAAAGACGGATGCATTCAAGCATTTTGGACCTGTCACCTCAAGAGTTCTACGAACAAAACAAGCAAAATAGATTGGAAATCAAAGAAGTTCGGGTGTAATCAACTCATTAGGAAGATAGTGCTGGAAGGAATCATCATCCGGCCGCGAAAAGAGCCACAGCGCAGCTGCTTGCCGTTGAGCGCAGCGCCCGATTCTTAGTAGGCGATGGAAGGGGTCGGGGGCCCCGCCAGCGAATACTTAGAATCGGTTTGTCCGTGTTAGCATTGATCGCATGAAGAGCCCTAAAGGCTGTTTTTTTAGCAATCTTGCGCCGATCCCCCAACACGGACAAAAGCAAGGTCAATGGTGGCGGACAAGAAGCGCAGGATCCAATATCAAGAAATAGGTAGCTATTTTAAGAAAAAGATAGATTAAGAGTAACTATGTCCAAAATTCGGGGGTTAATCCG
>NZ_VEKZ01000131.1:0-1667 GCF_007681465.1 Siminovitchia fortis | reverse complement strand
ATGTTCAATGAGATGGGGTCAGACCCCCTTTACTGCAGTAAAGGGGGTCTGACCCTTTTTTTAATGAATAATTGCATGATTGCGGCAAGGCCGCTTTTCGATTACTTCCCAAGCACTTCGATTACTGTACCAATCACAAAAATGGCTGTGAAGAATACAAATGATACAACGAAGCCGACCCCGGAATCGATGGCATCATTGCGCTTGGACTGTACATTTTGTTCAAATTCGAATTCAGATTCTCTCACAACTACCCCTCCTGTTTCCACTATAGTATAGATGAAGCCTTAAAAAAAATCCACTTTCCTTTTACCTCTGTTGACAAGAGTTGACACATATACTTTTATTGCTTGTGGTCAAACTATCCTTACGGCACGTTACTCCGCTTTTGGATAAGTGTCCTAGGCCTTATTCAGAAGCGTTCAATATAGATCAGGGGGCTTTTTCCTTCGGGTAAAGTCCCCATTGCCTCTTGCCAAAACTCTTCACTTTCCTTACGATGAATATATCCATGAAGGTTGGGAAAGTGAGAAGAATGTCGTATGAGTATAATGAAAAACATTAGAAACAAAACATTTTCGCCAATATATTTATTATACGGAAAAGAATCCTTTTTAATCAATGACGTTAAACAAAAACTGATGGCGAACGTGTTAAAGAATGGCAGTGAAGAATTTAATTATTCAGCCTATGATCTTGAAGAAGTACCGGTGGAGCTTGCAATAGAAGATGCGGAGACCTACCCATTTTTAGGTGAAAAAAAACTGGTTATCGTACATAACCCTGTTTTTTTGACTGCTGTGAAGCAAAAGGAAAAGGTGGAGCATGATCTGAAAAGGCTGGAGAAATATGTAAGCGACCCTGCCCCATATACAGTAATGGTTTTCATTGCCGATTACGAAAAGCTGGATGAGAGGAAAAAAATCACTAAACTTCTTAAGAAGCATGCGGAAATTTTGGAGGCCAAGCCGCTGAACGAGCCCCAGTTAAAAAGTTGGATAAGGGAACGTGCTGCTTTCCATCATGCCGAAATAGAGGAACCGGCTGTCGATACATTAGTTTTCATGACAGGCAATGACTTGATGGCCCTGAATGAAGAACTGATAAAGCTGTCTCTGAATGCAGGCGAAAAAGGCTTGATAACCGAAGAAATGGTCAAAAGGCTTGTCTCACGATCTTTGGAACAGAATGTATTTGCTTTGACAGAGAGCGTCGTCAAGAGGGAAAGTGGTGAGGCCCTTCGCATCTATTTTGACCTGATGAAGCAAAACGAGGAGCCGATTAAAATACTCTCCCTTATTGCCGGACAGTTCAGGCTTATATATCAGGTGAAGGAATTGACAGGCCGGGGATACAGCCATAAACATGCCGCCGGCTTGCTGAAAGTGCATCCTTACCGGGTAAAATTGGCAGCAGGCCAAGCCCGTTCTTTTTCAAACGAAGAACTGAAGGCGATCATCGATTTGATTGCGGAATGCGACCTGAAATTAAAAAGTGGAGGACTGGATCGATCCGTTGCGGTGGAATTGCTGTTGATGAAGATTATGCAAGAAAAATAGAAAAACGACCTGTTGAAGGTCGTTTTTTGATTGTCTAGGAAATTACACTAGCGTTGCATTAAATTTTCAAGCAAAAGTCAAGTAATTTAACTCGCACACAAACTATCA
>NZ_VEKZ01000130.1:0-1689 GCF_007681465.1 Siminovitchia fortis | reverse complement strand
CTTACACGGAATAAGTAACACCAACAAAAATAATAGGTTATAATAGACTTATAATTTATTTAAGTTGGTGTATATTTATGCGTACTAAAAACCGGTTGATTCCAATTGAGTCTATCTATTACAGCCCTGAAATTACAAATTGTCCTGAATGTGGAGGGAAACTAACATATTGCCATCCAGTTTGGAGGAAAACCATCTCTACCTTAAAAGGGGAATTTAAAGTCATTAACCTTGGCTATCGCTGTGAGAGTAATGCCTGCGAGAACAATACTGTTTATCGTTCTGCAGAGGCTGAGCAGCTGAGTATGAAGCACATCACCTATGGCATGGATGTTATTGCCCACATTGGGCATTTACGCTTCAAAGAGCATAAAACTCGGTCAGAAATTGCCTCCATTTTAGTTGAGAAAAAGGTCAAAATCTCCGAACGACAAGTTCAAAAACTGTACGAGCGATATGCATTACTCCTACGGTCAGCGATTAAAGAAAATGAGAAAGAAACCTTAGAGGAAGTCGTCAAACAGAAAGGTGGTTTAATCTTATCCATTGATGGCGTTCAACCTGAAAAAGGAAATGAGACATTGTATGTCATCCGAGAGGTTCTAAGTGGCACCGTTTTGGCGGCACACAATTTAAAAAGTAGCGCATCTCAAGAATTGATTGGAATTATTAAACCAATCATTGATTGGGGCTACCCTATTCAAGGTTTCATCAGTGATGGACAACAGTCGATCCGTTTAGCAATCGAGAAAATAGCACCGGACATCCCTTATCAATACTGTCAGTTTCATTACTTCAAAGATATCGCAAAGCCATTGATAGAAAAGGATCGGAAACTAAAGACAAGCATCAAAAAGAAGTTAAGGGGAATCCGGGAAATCGAAAGAAAAATAGAAGACTCAACTTCGGAAAGCTTGGAAGAAGAAGTCGCAAGTGATTATGTCGCAGCGATTCGTTCCGTGCTTCTGGAAGACGGAAAACCTCCATTTGAATTGCCAGGTACACGTGTCTTTGAACGGACAAAATCGATCAAGGATTCGATTGAAAAATGCCTGGATAAAAAAGGGGACTCCTTTACTTGAAAAGCTGTTCAGAATAGTCAGTAATGTGGATAACTATAAAACAGATTACCAGCTTGTAAAGCGGTGGGATCTACGTTTTAAAAGGATTGCCACGATCATGGAGCCTTCTGAAAATAAAACAAGTTCATGGGTGGAATCCAGGTTAAAAAAATATTTGTCCCAAATAGAAAAGGACCTAAATCGTGAAGATGATTTAGCATTTGTGGACAATCTGATGAGATATAGTAAAGGGTTTTGGAAAGGTCTCTTTACCTTTTACGACTTCCCTCTTTTACCAAGGACAAATAATGATTTGGAACTTTTCTTTAGAAGAACAAAAGTAAGGCATCGTAGGATTACAGGTAGTCGAACTTGGAATCGATATATAGTTCGTCATGGCGAAAACATCGTATTCGTTGAAAATGTTAAAAATGAACAAGATGGGCTGCAGAAGATCCAAAAAGCCACTTTTTCCGGCTATAAAGAGGAAGCTATTAAGTGGAACAGTCGAATACATGAACACACGAAACAGAGAAGATTTAAGCAGGACCCAGATGCATATTTAATCAATATCGAAAAAAAGTGGAATCAGCACAACTAACTGGTTGTGTTAGTTGTGCCGTGTAAG